>NZ_PSVU01000014.1:0-70635 GCF_002932515.1 Rathayibacter sp. AY1D5 | reverse complement strand
ATTCCCCCTACCTTCCAATGACGAAAGGCCCCCCTCCCATGTCGTTCCCCACCCGCGCCGCCGGCGTCGCCCTCGCCGGCCTCGCCTCCCTGACGCTCCTCGCCGGATGCTCGGCCTCGCCCGACGGAGACGGCGGCGGATCCGCCGGCGGCTCCGGCTCCGGCGCCGACATCGTGTCGCTCGTCGACGCCTCCGCGCAGACCCCCGCCGACGAGGTCGCCTCCTCGCTCGGCACCCCCACCGTGCCGGACGGCGCGAAGCTCTGCTACATCACCCGCACCCTCTCCAACGAGTTCTGGGGCTACGAGCGCGACGGCTTCGAGAACCGCGCGAAGGAGCTCGGCGTCGACTACCAGACCTTCGACGTCACCGACGAGTCCTCGATCACCGAGCAGCTCGACAAGGCCAAGAGCGCCATGAACCAGGGCTGCTCCGCCATCCTCGCCTCGCCGATCTCGGCCACCGGCCTCGACTCGATCTTCGAGTCGGCGCTCGCCGACGGCATCCCCGCGATCGTCCTCAACGACGCCAAGAGCGGCGTGGCCGGCACCGTCTACGTCGGACCCGACGCGACCACCATCGGCGCGACCGCCGCCGACTACATCGCCGACAAGCTGCCCGACGGCGGCAAGGTCGCGATGATCGAGGGCGATCCGGGCTCCTCCAACGCGATCAACCGCGGAGACGGCTTCACCGCCGCCCTCGCGAAGCACGAGAACCTCGAGCTCGTCGCCTCCCAGACCGCCTCGTGGGACCAGACCAAGGCGCAGGAGATCGCGACCACGATGCTGACCGCGAACCCCGACATCGCGGCCTTCTACTCGCAGAACGACGGCATGGCGCTCGGCGTCCAGGCCGCCATCGACGCGAAGGGCCTCACCGGCAAGGTGATCCTGGTCGGCACCGACGGCATCCCGCAGGCCAAGAAGCAGATCCTGGCCGGCGACTACACCGCCACCGTCAGCGAGCTGCCCACCACCGAGGGCGCGACCGGCGTCGACGCCGCGCTGTACCTGCTCGCCGGGAAGAAGGTCCCCGCGTGGATCGACGTCCCCGCGTTCATCATCGACAGCACCAACGTCGCGCAATACGAGACCGGGATGCCGTAACCCGTCACCTCCTCCCTCCCCACGACCTCCTCGACAAGGAAGTAGACGGAACATGGCCGAGCATCTGCTCGAGGTCCGCGGCATCGCGAAATCGTTCCCGGGCGTCCGCGCCCTGGACGGCGTGAGCTTCACGCTCGACCGCGGCGAGATCCGCACCCTCGCCGGCGAGAACGGCGCGGGCAAGAGCACCCTGCTTAACATCCTCGGCGGGGCGCTGCGTCCGGACCGCGGCTCGATCACCATCGACGGCGTCCGGCGGATGGAGTACACCTCCCGCCAGGCGCTCGCCGAGGGGGTCCGCATCGCGCACCAGGAGCCGGCCATCGTGCCCCAGCTCACGGTGATGCAGAACCTGCTCCTCGGGCGGACGCGCAAGCAGCGCGCGTCCGCCCAGGACGACATCGACCGGGCCCTCAAGGACGTCCACCTGATGGGCTTCCCGATGGAGGCGAGGACTCCGGTCGGCCGGCTCAGCCCGGCGCAGCGGCACGCGCTCACCATCGCGCGGGCGTTCGCGTTCGGCGCGAAGATCGTCGCGCTCGACGAGCCGACGACGAGCATGCTCGAGCACAACGTCGAGGGGGTCCTCACCCGGGTCCGCGAGATCGCCCACGGGCGCGGCGTCGGCGTCATCTACGTCTCGCACAAGATGCCGGAGGTGATGAGCGTGTCGGACACGGTCGTCGTCCTCCGCGACGGCCGGCCCGCCTACGACGCTCCGATCGGCGAGACCTCGTCCGAGGACATCGTGCGGCGGATGGTCGGCCGGGAGCTGCTCTCGTTCGAGCGGCGCCACCCGGTCGCCCCGGACGCCGAGGTGCACTTCGAGGCCACGGGCGTCGTCCACCCGAGCGGAGTCGGACCGGAGTCGATCAGTGTCCGCCGCGGCGAGGTCGTCGGCATCGCCGGCCTCGTCGGCTCCGGCCGCACCGAGTTCCTCCGCGCGCTCATCCGCGCCGACGACGGCACCGAGGGGACCGTCCGCCTGGGCGGCCGTCCGCTGCGCATCCGCTCGCCGCGCGACAGCCGCGACGCCGGCATCGCGTTCATCCCCGAGGACCGCAAGCACCAGGGCCTCGTCCTCCAGACCCCGGCCTACGCGAACGTCGCCCTCACCTCCGACCGGCAGCTGAACGGCTTCGGCCCTTTCATCAGCACGAAGCGGCAGATCGAGACGGCGGAGGAGATGGGCCAGCGCATGTCGCTGCGTCCCGCCGACGTCCGCCTCAACGCCCGCCAGTTCTCGGGCGGCAACCAGCAGAAGATCGTGATCGCGAAGTGGATCTGGCTCGGGGCGAGCGTCTTCCTCTTCGACGAGCCGACCAAGGGCGTCGACGTCGGCGGCAAGGTCGAGATCTACGAGCTCATCGATCAGCTGGCCTCCGAGGGGCACGCCGTGATCGTCGTCTCGAGCGACCTGCCCGAGATCATCTCCATCAGCGACCGGGTCCTCGTGATGAGGTCCGGGCGCTTCGTCTCCGAGCACGTCGGCGACGACATCACCGAGCACAGCATCGTGGCCAACGCCATGGGCGTGGCGAAAGGAACCTCATGACCTCCCCCGAGACCGGGAGCGTCGCCACCCCGCGCCGGCGCTCCTTCAACCTGCAGGCCTTCGGCATCTACATCGCCGCCGTCGTCCTCTTCGTCATCCTGGGCGTGCTGAACCCCAACTTCCTCACCATCGGCAACCTCCGCGACGTCGCGGTGTCGGCCAGTGTGAACGCCATCATCGGCATCGGCCTGACCTTCGTCATCATCACCGGCGGCATCGACCTCGCCGTGGGCGCCATGGCCAGCTTCGTCGGGATCGTCAGCGCCTCGCTGATGGTCAACGGCGGCGTTCCCCCGCTGCTCGGTCTCGCGGCCGGCATCGTCCTCGGCCTGATCTGCGGAGGGATCAACGGCCTGCTGGTCACCAAGCTGAACCTGCCGCCCTTCATCGCCACGCTCGGCACGATGAGCGTGTTCCAGGGAGGCGCCTACGTCGCCACCAACGGCAAGCCGGTCTACGACGTGCCGAAGGAGTTCATCCTCCTGCTCAACAGCTACATCGGAGGCGTGCCCGTCGTGGTCGTCATCGTGGCTGTCGTCGGAGTCGCGGCCTGGCTGCTCCTGCGCAAGACCGTGTTCGGCCAGAACGTGATCGCGGTCGGCGGCAGCGAGGAGACCGCCTGGCTCTCGGGGGTCCGGGTCCACCGCGTCAAGATCGCCGTCTACTGCATCTCCGGCGGGCTCTCGGCCCTGGCCGGCCTGGTCATCGTCGCCCGCATCAACGCCGCGCAGCCGGACGCGGGCAGCCCGTACCAGCTCACCGCGATCGCCGCGGCGGTCATCGGAGGAGCGAACCTGATGGGCGGCGAGGGCCGCATCGCGGGCACCCTGGTCGGCGCGCTCATCCTGGGCGCGCTCACCAACGGCCTGGTGCTTCTGAACGTGCCGAGCTTCTACGAGCAGATCGTCACCGGCCTCGTCGTCCTGATCGCCGTCACGCTCGACCAGGGCAGCAAGGGCTGGCCGATGTTCTCGAGAGGCCGCAGGAAGAAGCAGGAGGACGTCGCCGCTCCTCCGACCGAGTCGACGCCGTCGGTGAACGCGTGACGGCGCTGACCGCCCTCGACGGCGCGCGGGTCCTCGTGACGGGCGGCCGGGGCCTCATCGGGAGGCCCACCGTCGCGGCGCTCCTGGCGGAGGGAGCGGTCGTCACCGTCCTCGACCGCAGCGACGCGGGGGCGGACCCGGCCGTCCGGACCGTCGTCGGCGACGTGACCGACGAGGCCGTCCTCGCCGAGGCGCTGGCCGGCCAGCACGCGGTCGTCCACCTCGGCGGCTACGCCGGACTCGGAATGGCCGACGCGGTCGAGACCTACCGCGTGAACGCCGTGGGCACCTTCGCGGTGCTCGCGGCGTCCGCGGCGGCCGGAGTCGCCAAGGTCGTCTACGCCTCCAGCATCAACGCGAACGGCTACCCCCTCGGGGCCGAGCAGGCGCTCCCGCCCGTGTTCCCCTACTCCGAGGACGCGGCGCCCCGGATCTCGGACGAGTACTCGCTCTCGAAGCTCGCGAGCGAGGACGCGGCCCGGATGGCGCACGCCACCTGGGGCCTCGAGCTCACCGGCCTCCGCTTCCCGCTGGTGCGCGACATCACCCTCGACGGCGGGCGGCGGTTCGGCGAGCACCTGCGCACCGCGATCGCCGCCGACCCGCGCCGCCAGGCGGCGGAGGGCTTCAGCTACCTCGACGCGGCCGATGCCGCCCGCTCGGTGCTCGCGGCGCTGCTGCACGACACGCCTCCCGCTCCGGGGATCCTCGTCGCCGCTCCGCTCACCTACCTCCGCGGCGAGACCGCGGCCGCCCTCGACGCGATCGCCCCCGGCGTGCCGCGCGGCGAGCTGCCGGGCCGCTCCGTCGGGCTCGACCTCACCCGCTCCCGCGAGCTGCTCGGCTTCGAGGCCGCGGTGCTGCTCGACGACGTGGCGCCGGACCAGCTCGCCGAGGTCGCCCCGTGACGCTCTCGCTGCTCGGCCTCGGACCGATGGGCGCCCCGATGGCGCGGAACCTCGTCGACGACGGCGGCCTCGTGGTCTGGAACCGCACCCGCGCGAAGGCCGACGCCTTCGCCGCGCTCGGGGCCCGCGTGGCGGCGACTCCGCGCGAGGCGGCGGCCGACATCACCCTGACGGTGCTGCCGGACCTCGCGCAGGTCGAGTCGCTGCTGGACGGCGAGGACGGCCTGCTCGCCGGCTGGCGCGAGCAGGGCATCGCGGATCCGGTGCTCGTCGTGCACGGGACCGTCTCGCCCTCGGCGGTGGCCGTGCTCGCCGCCCGTCTCGCCGAGGAGCACGGCGTCCGCGTCGTCGACGCCCCACTCAGCGGCGGCACGGTCGGCGCCCGGGATGCGACCCTCAGCATCATGGTGGGCGGAGAGGACGAGGCGGTCGCCCGCGTCCTCCCCGTGCTCGCGCGGCTCGGCCGCACGGTCCGCCACCTCGGCCCGAGCGGCGCCGGAGCGACCGCCAAGCTGTGCAACCAGATCGTGGTCGCCGGGACGGTCGCCGTCGTCTCCGAAGCCCTGCTGCTCGCCCGCACCGCCGGACTCGACCCGGAGGTGATGGTCGAGCTGTTGCAGGGCGGCCTCGCCCGCACCACTGTGCTCGAGCAGAAGAGCGCCAAGTGGCTGGAGGACGACTTCGCCGAGGGCGGCAGCGCGCGCAACCAGCTGAAGGACCTCCGCTACGTCCGCGAGGCTGCGGACGCCGAGGGCGTCGTCCTGCCCGCGATCACCGCCGTGACCGGCCTGTTCGAGAGGATGGTCGCCGACGGCGACGGCGATCTGGACCACACCGGCGTCGTCCGCACGATCGCGCGCCTCGGCGCTCCGACCCGGGGGAGGCACGCATGAGCGGACTCGTCGTCATCGACGCCCACCACCACCTGACGGATCTCCGCCGCTCCTACCCGTGGCTGGAGGGGCCGGCCGAGCCCTTCCGCTACCACGGCGACGACCGGCCGATCCGCCGCTCCTACAGCGTCGACGACTACCTCGCCGACGCCCGGGACGTGACGCTCGCCGCCTCCGTGCACGTCGAGAACGGCGCGGCCGACGCGCTCGCCGAGACGGCCTGGATCGACGCCCTCTCCCGCGAGCGCCCGGTGCCGACGGTGCACGTCGCGCACGTGTCGCTCCTGGACGCCGACGCGCCCCGGCAGCTGGAGGAGCACGCCGGGTACTCCGTGACGCGCGGCGTCCGCGACATCTTGAACTGGCACCCGGATCCGGTCTTCACGCACCGCGATCGGCCGGGGATCTCGGCCGATCCGGTCTGGCGCGCGCACTTCGCGCGGCTCGAGCCGCTGGGCCTGTCGTTCGACCTGCAGGTGTTCCCCTCGCAGCTGCAGGAGGCGGCCGAGCTCGCCGGCGCCTTTCCCGGCACCGCGATCGTGCTCGACCACCTCGGCATGCCGATCGGCCGCGACTCCGACTCGGTGGACGAGTGGCGGAGGGGGCTGCGCGCCGTCGCTGAGCGCGAGAACACGGTCGTGAGGATCTCGGCGATCGGCACGAACGACCACTCCTGGACCCGCGCGTCGATCGCGCCGTTCGTGCACGAGACGCTCGAGGCGTTCGGGCCGGCGCGGACGATGCTCGGCAGCAACTTCCCGGTCGACAGCCTCTACTCGAGCTTCTCCGAGCTGTACACCGCGTTCGACGAGCTCACCGCGGCACTCTCGCCTGCGGAGCGGCGCGACGTCTTCGCGGCGACGGCCGACCGCTTCTACCGGATCGGAGCGCCGCTGCCCGCGGTCTGAGGAGGCAGCGGGCGCCGCGGCGCGTCCGGGCGCCGGAGCAGCCGCAGGCCGGTCGCGAGCTGCCAGGCCGTGACGGCGTAGACGGAGGCGCGCTCCCAGACGCCGTCGGGCAGCAGATCGACGCCGGGCACGCGGGTGTCGACCTGCAGCATCAGCAGCGCGAGCAGGCCGGCCGCGCCGAGCACGATCCCGACCGTCCCGAGCGCCCACGGGGCGCGGCCGCGACGGGCCGCGGCACCGGCGACGATCGAGGCCGCGTTGCCGCCGACGATCGCCATCGCGGCGCCGACCACGTGCAGGCCTATCCCGTTCTGCGCACTGGCGCTGCTCCCGTGCACGAGGCCCACCACGGCGATGCCCACGGCGTAGACCACGGCGAGGGAGAGGAACAGCCCCCGCGATCCGCCCCGCGCCGCCCGCACGGTCGTGACGGCGGCGGCGAGGTAGAGCGCCCCCTGCAGGAGGAATCCGGCGTTCATCACCGCGTGCAGCGGCGAGTCGATCGCGCGCCCCTGGAACACGCCCACCTCGGGCACGCCGAGATCGCTGATGTAGTTCCGTGCGTAGCTGTAGCCCGGGAACGCGGACGCGGCGACCGCCTCCGCTCCCACATAGGCGAGCGCGCTCACCACCCACAGCACTCCGGCCCCACGAGTTCCCATGGGCCCATCATTCCCGGGCCCGGCCCCGCCGGTCGTCAGCGCCGGAGGGCTCCCTGCGCTCGGGTCACAGGCTGAACCCGCCGTCGGTCGTGAGCACCTGCCCGACGACCCAGCTGCCCGCCGACGTGGCCAGCCATGCGATCAGCTCCGCGGGGTCCGCCGGCGTGCCGACCCGGCCGAAGGGCGTGCTCGCGACGTACTCCTCGAGGTCCTCGAGCGACCGGTCGGTGGTCTCCGGGTCCAGGTATCCCGTGTTCACCGGACCCGGATCGATCGTGTTGAGCACGATCCCGAGCTCCAGGACCTCGGCGGCGACCGTGGCGGTGACGCCGGCGAGTGCGGCCTTGCTCGCGGCGTAGGCGACCTCTCCGCGCATCGCGCCGTGGATCTGGCCGGACGTCATCCAGAACACGTGCCCCTGCGCCCGGGCGTAGGGCCCGGCTCCGACGACCCGGTCGCCGGGCCGGCGGGGTCCGTCGGTGCGCGGTGCCCGGAGCCGCGCGAACTCCGCGGTGAGCAGGAGGGTGGAGCGGGTGTTGACGTCCCAGAACGCGGTGAGCCGCTCGGGCGTCATGTCGAGGATGCTGCCGTCATCGCCGCTCTTCGCGTGGTTGCAGACGAGGACGTCCAGGCTCCCGGTGAGGTCGGCTGCGGTGGCGATCAGACCGGGGATCGTGGAGGGATCGGCCAGGTCCGCGGCGACGTCGACGAACCGCGCGCCCTCCGTGAGGTGCGCGCGGAGCTCGGACCGGACCGCATCGAGGTCGTCGCCTCCCCAGGGGAGGTCGAGATCGTGAGGGCGGTGGTGGTGGACGACGAGGTGGGCGCCGAGGGAGGCGAGCTTCGCGGCGACGGCGAATCCGATGCCGCGCCGCCGCGAGACACCGGTGACGAGAGCGGTCCTGCCCTGCAGGGGGAGGAGTGCGGACACGGGGAGCCTTTCGATCGCGCCCGAGCGGGCCGGAGGGAGCGGGCCGGAGCGACGGGGATCGGGAAGGCCTCAGCCGCACTGCACGATCCCCACCGTATCGAGCCGCCGGTGGCCTCCGTCCGGCGATGAGGTGCCCCTCAGACCTGCTGGGAGATCCGCAGGCCCCGTCCCCGGGAGAAGCCGAGGCGCGAGTAGCTGTCCGCCAGCCGCTCGTCGGCGGCGACCGCCACGACGACTCCTCCCGCGGGGACCGTGGCCAGCAGCTCCCTCGTCGCGAGCAGCGCCGACAGGCGGGTCCCGGGTCGCTGCGAGAGCGCCATCACCGTCCACCGCCGCCCGGGAGGCGTCTCCGCGCCGACGGCCGCGGTGAGGGGGGTCCCGACCAGCAGGGCCCCCGCCCCCACGGCTCCGCCGAGGAGCGCCGCGAGGACCAGGACCGCGCCGAGCAGCCCCGAGAGCGCGACCCACACGGCCGCCACCACGGCCAGCAGGACGACCGGGACGGTGACGGCGATGCTCACCAGGGCGTCGGCGACCGGCCGGTAGCGCCCGAACACGACCAGTCCGTTCCGGTCGGCCGTCTCGTGGGCGGCGCGGCGGATCACGGAGGGCGTGAGCGAGAGCAGCGCCGTCGGGAAGGCCAGGACGGCGAGGACGCGGTGACGCGTGAAGGCGCGCACCATCAGCCACGAGACGGCGGGCAGACGTCCCCATCCGACCGGTACCGACGCCGCTGCCATCGAGCCAGTCTGCGCGATCGGGGAGGCGCGGGGCCACCCGGTACGAGGACGCCGCTCCGGCTCCGCTGCGCGAGGGAGGCCGACCTGGACTACTCCTCGTCCGCCCGGTAGACCTTCCGGAACGCGTCCTTGCGGGCGATCCTCCCGCCGCGGAACTCGTAGATGTCGCAGCCCCGCGTGACCTGGGGTCCGCCGTCGGGGCCGGTCCCGGTGAAGGACCAGGTGGCCGCGCCGCGCGTCCCGGCGATGAGGGGAGCCCCCTCCTCGTGCCGCTCCTGTCCGGTGTCGAAGGCGAGCATGAGCGCGAATCCCTCGCGGACCTGCTCCTTCCCCGTCCAGGTGCGGCCGGGCTCGGGGCCGACGGACGCGCCGTAGACGCAGTCGTCGGTCATGTGGCTCATCAGCGCTTCGAGGTCGTGGCGGGTCCAGGCGTCGCTGAACGCGGCCAGCACCTCGGGCGTCATCTCGCTCGTGCTGGTCTCGGTCGAAGAGGAGTCGTCCATGGCGGGCCTCGGTCCTTCTTATCGGTGGACCGTCGTCGGTCGCTCTGCGACCGTGGCAGGTGAGCGGCCGCAGTGGCAACGCCCTCTAGCGGTCATGTCCGGAAGCGGACGGCCGGCGGATCAGCGGTCCGTCGACCCGCCGACCAACGGGTGAGCGCGACGGCGGGGGGCGGTGCGCTGCGGGCGGCGGGAGCGGCCGCCGAGGAGACCCGCTCCACCGGGCACTGCCGCGTCCCGATGCTGAGCCCCTTCGCGAAGGCCGTGCCGAAGTCGGACGCGGGCCGGTCCTCCTCCGCCTCCTCGGTCGCGGCTCCCGGGTCGCCCGCGGCGGCCGGATGCTAGGCGCTCGCCGCCTCGTCCGCCACCTCCTCCCCGCCGACCGGCGCCGACGCGCAGGATGAGGAGCACCGGTCGCGGCGGGCACCGACTCCGCACCCGATCGGCACCGAGACCGCCACGAGCCCGCGCCGGCGGGAGGACAGCGAGAGCACCATGGGATTCTGGGGACCGACCGACGAGACCCGCGGCACGCGCCCGGTCGACGAGCCGCTCGGCGAGCTGGAGCTCGTGCACGCCTTCACCAGCGGGCCGATGCCCACCGGCGTCAGCGTCTCGCACACCGGGCGGATCTTCGTGAACTTCCCGAAGTGGGGAGACGAGGTCCCGGCCACGGTCGTGGAGCTGGTCGACGGAGCGGCGGTGCCCTACCCGGACGAGGCCTGGAACACGCCGTCGGGAATCGACGACGCCGGCGCCCTCGTCTCGGTGCAGAGCATCGTCGTCGATCCGGCCGACCGGCTCTGGATCCTCGACACCGGCAGCCCGATGTTCGAGCCGACGAAGAAGGGCGGCCCCAAGCTCGTCCGCGTCGACCTGGCGACCGACACCGTCGAGCAGGTGATCCTCCTCGAGCCGGACGTCGCCCTGCCGACCACCTACCTCAACGACGTGCGCTTCGATCTGCGGCGCGGCATCGCCTACATCACCGACTCGGCCGACTCCGGCCCGAACGGGATCATCGTCGTCGACCTCGAGGCGGGGACCGCCTGGCGCCGCCTGCACGACCACCCGAGCACGAAGGCGCTCACTCCTCCGGAGCTCGTGCCGATGGCCGAGGGCCGCGTGCTGATGAAGCGCCCGGCCGACGGCGACCCTCAGCCGGTGACGATGGGCGCCGACGGCATCGCGATCTCGGCCGACGGCGAGCGCCTCTGGTACTGCCCGCTCGCCTCCCGCCGCTGGTTCAGCGTGGCGACGGCGGCCCTGGTCGACCGGTCGGTGCCGGACGAGGACGTCGCGGCGACCGTCGTCGACGAGGGCGACAAGGGCGGGGGAGCGGACGGCCTCGAGACGGATGCGCTGGGCCGCTTCTACGCCACGAGCTACGAGAACAACGCGATCGTCCGCCGTCGCACCGACGGCACGATGGAGATGATCGTGCACGACGAGCGGCTGCTCTGGCCCGACACCATGTCGATCGCGACGGACGAGCACCTGTACGTCACCGCGAACCAGCTGCACCGCCAGGCCGACTACCAGGGCGGCACGGATCTGCGCACGTACCCGTACTCGCTGTTCCGGGTGCGGATCGGCGCGGGGCCGGTCCTCCTGCGCTGAAGGCCCCCGCCTGGTCGCCTGCGCCGAGATCCGCAGCGCGGATCAGCGCCAGTGGGCGAGCTCCGCGCGGAGGGTCCCGCGGGCGCGGGCGAGCAGTCCGCGGACGGTCGAGGTCGAGAGGCCCAGCTCGTGCGCGATCGCGTCGTAGCTGCGCTGCTCCAGCTGGCGCAGCTCCCAGCAGCGGCGCTGGGCCGGGGGCATCGCGGCGAGCACCCGGTTGGCGTCGGCGGCGAGGGACCCGCAGTGCGCGGCGTGCTCCGGGTCGTCGGCGGCGGAGGCGGGGAACTCGTCGTCCAGCTCGGCTCGCAGCCGCGAGACGCTGGAGCGGAGCCGGTCGACGCTGCGGCGGCGGGCGGTCGTGACGAGCCAGCCGGCGATGGTCTCGCCGTCGATCACGCTGTCCACGTGGGTCCACGCCGCGAGGAAGGTCTCCTGCACCACGTCGTCGACGTCGGCGCTGCTGCGGAGGGTGCGGGCGGCCGTCGCGCGGAGCAGCGCGGTGTAGCGGCGGACGATGGTGGCGAACGCGCGGTCGTCGCCCTCCGCGGCGCGGATGACGAGCATCCGGTCCGAGTCGGGCTCGAGCAGTGCGAGCGGCGGCGCGGCGAGGGTCGAGGGGTGGGCCCTCGGGAGGCGTGCGGGGGTGGTGGCGGTGAGCATGCGGACTCCGGTCGACTTGATGTGCACGCATGATTCGGAGGCGCGCTCCCGCCCGGTTTCCCGGGGCGGGACCCCAGTGGGAGGGGCAGGTCTGTCCGGTTTCCGGGGACGTCAGCGCCGCCGCGACCACCAGCGGCGGGACCGCTCCGGCTCGGCGGCCGCCCGGGCCTCGGCCTCGGCGGCGCGATCGGCGCGCCGCTGCGACCAGGCGGCGACCTCCTCGTCGACGTCCCGGAGCGGGGTGACGACGGGCGGCCCGCCCAGCAGCTGGCGGCGCGCCTCGATCACCCGCGTGTTGAAGTCGGCGAGCTCGGCGCGCACCTCCTCCTCGCGGTGCAGGCGGTCGAGGCGCTCGTCGAGCGCGCGGTCCTCGGCGCGGAGGAGGAAGGCGGCCGGGCCGATACCGGTGAGGTTCTCGCGCTCGATCTTGCGGCGGATCCACCAGTCCGGGTCGTGGGCCGCACCCAGGTCCGCTAGCGGCTTCCCCGATCCCGGCAGGTCGTCGAAGTCGCCGCGGCGGATCGCGAGCTGGATCGCCGTCTCGACGAACGCGGCCCGCTCGAGCGGATCCTCCGGCAGGGCGGGCTGCTCCGCCTCCTCCTCGCCCGCGGCGCCGGCCCGGTACCGGGCGGCGCGCTCCCTCGCATCCGACATCCCTCAACGCTAGATCGGGCTCCTCGCCCCGGGCAACCACCCCTCCCGCCGTCTCCGTGGTCGGCGGGGCGCCGCGGGTCGACATCGCCGGACCGGCGTGCGTAGTATCGATACTCGATAACATCGACGATCGATAAGGAGCACGCCATGACGAGTGTCATCCCCAGCGGACCGGTCCGGGAGCGTCCGCGCGTGTTCCGGGTGGCCAGGGCGGTCCTGCTCATCGTCTCGGTCTTCTCCGTGCTCACCGCGCTCCTGCAGACCTGGACCGTCACCACCGGGCGCACCCTATTGGTCTTCGGGGGAGCGGACGGCCGCCTCCCGCTCCGGAGCCTCCCGCAGCTGCTGCAGGCCGAGCCGCGCGAGGGCACCGCGCCCACGCTCGCCGACGCCGCCCTCTCCCTCCGCCTGCTCGGTGCGCTGCCGAGCCTCCTCCAGGCGGTCACGATCGTCCTCGCCACGGTCTTCCTCCTGCGGGTCCTCCGCGGCATCGCGGCCGGACGCCCGTTCGACCCCTTCGTCCTCGCGAACTGGCGCCGTCTGAGCCTCGCCCTGCTGATCGGAGGAGTGGCGCAGGGCCTCGCCGACACCGCGGCCGGCCTGTACCTCAGCTCCGGCATCGGCCTGCTCTTCGCCGCCGGCCGGGTGACCGACGAGCAGCGCGACGCCTTCCTCGGCGGCGACTACCAGGCCATCGGGACGAACCTGCCGCAGTGGCCCGTCCCCGTCCTGCTCGCCGGAGTGGTGGCCCTCGCCCTGACGGCGGCGTTCCGCGCCGGCGCGAAGCTCGAACGGGACGTCGACGGCGTTGTCTGAGCCCGCCGACGACGAGAGGCACCGGATCGACTGCCACCTCGGAGCAGTGCTGGCCGAGCGCGGCGTGACCCTCACCGCCCTCTCGGCCCGCACCGGCATCACGATGGCGAACCTCTCCATCCTCAAGAACAACCGCGCCCGCGCGATCCGCTTCACGACGCTGACGCTCATCTGCGACGCGCTCGACTGCACCCCGCAGGAGCTGTTCTCGATCCGGGCCGTCGACGAGCGGGGGTAGCGGCGGGCGGATCGGCCAGGGGATCTCTGCGGGGCCGATGGTAGGGACGCCGTCCGATCCGACCGTCGATCGAGCAGGCCTCAGTCGCGCTCCACGTCCGCCCCTCCTGGGATCGGCCGGAGCTCCCCGGAGCTCGCTCTCGTCCCGATCCATGGATGAGCCTCACCAGCGCGGTCGGCGGCCTCGGCCATCGACCGTCCACAGGGGAGCGAACTCGTCAGCGGGACCGTCGAATGCGCCTCCGGTGGATGCCGACGGCTGCTCGCGGTCGTCCCTCCCGACGCGAATCACTCCCGAGCAGTTGTCGAGCGAGCTCGAAAGGACCCCGCAGACACGCATCGCGGGAACCCTCCGGGACCCTCGCTCCATCTCGGTGGCTTCCACCGTCGAGGGGCCCCTCCTGAAGATCCGGGCCGACTACTGGTCCCAGGAGTACATCCCCTGGGGACGTGTGCGAAGCGTCCTCGTGCGTGCTTCCGCGAACCGGTCCCGTCGCGCTGTGCGATCTCCCTGAGACGGCGGCGGTGTACCCGTCGACGAGGCCGCCGGTCAGCGACCCCGCGAGGAGCGCCCGCTTCAGACCCGCACCGACGACGAACACGTCGATCGACCCGGGGTTCCCGAACGGGAGACGGACCGTGATGCACGTCTGGTCGTGCTGAGCGGCGGTCAGCGGTCGAGGTCTTGACGAATGACGAAGACCCGGTTCTCCGTCGACTCCCGCCCGACCGGGTCGAACCCGCTCGCCGTCGTCACTGAGACCCTGCTCGAGCTGGTCGGCGTGCTCGTGCGCGCCGCGCTGCGGCCGCGTCCCGCCCGCTCAGTCCAACGGGTAGCCCGGCAGCCCGTCGATGCTGACCGCGTTCCGCGTGGCGCGGTACTCGGCCATGCCGTCGGGGCCCTTCTTCTCGGCCTGGAGGAGGAGCAGGTCGCGCTCGCCGACCGGCTCCATCACCGGCACGCCCCAGCCGCACGCGTCGCTGATGCGGGTGAGCTCGACGGTGACGACCGCGCGGGTGCTCGGGTGCTCGGGGTGCTGCTCCGCGACCTCGGCGAACGCCTCCGAACCGGGCAGGTGCACGGAGCCGGTGCCGTGCAGGCGGACGATGCGCGGACGCGGTCCGAACGACGCGAACATCAGGCACACGCGCCCGTTCTCGCGCAGGTGCGCGATCGTCTCGACTCCGCTGCCCGTGTAGTCGACCCAGCCGACTCGCCGCGGGCCCAGGATCGAGAACGAGTCGTGGCCGCGCGGCGACATGTTGACGTGCCCGTCCGCGGCGAGGGGCGCGGTGGCGACGAACCACATCGGCTGCTCGTGGATCCAGGAGCAGAGGCTCTCGTCGATCTCGTCGTAGACGTGCGCCACGGGGTCAGGCCCCGGCCGCGCGGCGGACCAGCTCGGTGACGGCGGCGCGCGTCTCGGCGTCGGCGGAGACGAGCGCGTAGGCGGTCGGCCAGATCGTGCCGTCGTCGAGCTGGGCGCCGTCCTGGAAGCCGAGGGTCGAGTAGCGCGTGCCGAACTTCGCGCCGGGCTGGAAGAAGACGATCGCCTTGCCGTCCGAGCGCGCGTAGGCGGGGAAGCCGTACCAGGTCTTCGGGAGGAGATCGGGGGCGGTCTCGCCGACGACGTCGTGCAGCATCTGGGCGATCGGCCGCTCCTCGTCGGTCATCGCGGCGATCGCGGCCTCCGCGTCCCTGCGGTCGGCGTCGGCCTTGTCGGCGCTCTTCTGCCGCTTCGCCTCCGCCCGCAGCTCGGCCGCGCGCTGCTTCATCGCCGCGCGCTCGTCCTTCGAGAAACCGTCTTCGGAGGCCATGTCCGCCCGTCCCGTCCGTCTGCGGCTCCCGGTCCGGGAGCGTCCCCGCACATCGTGACAGCGCCGCACTCGCCGCACAACGGTGGGAGCGAGCGCGACCGCGCGCCCCGGAAGCCCAGCCTCCGCGGTTAGCGTGGGCGGATGCGCCTCCTCCTGATCCGCCACGGCCAGACCCCCTCCAACGTCGCCGGGCTCCTCGACACCCGCATCCCCGGACCCGGGCTCACCGACCTCGGCCGCACCCAGGCCGCGGCACTGCCCGGTCGGCTCGCCGGCGAGGGGATCGGCGCGCTGCTCGTCTCGACGATGGTCCGCACCCACGAGACGGCCGCCCCTCTCGCCGCGGCCCTCGGGCTCGAGCCGATGGAGCGCGACGGCATCCGCGAGGTCGCGGCCGCGGGGCTCGAGATGCGCGGCGACGACGCGGCGGTCGAGGAGTACATGGGCACGGTCTTCCGCTGGGCCGGCGGCGAGACGTCGATCCGGCTGGCGGGCGGCGAGACGGGCGACGAGTTCGCGGCGCGCTACGACGCGGTGGTGGCGGAGGCGGAGGCGCTCGGGCACGAGGTCGTCGCGCTGGTCAGCCACGGCGCGGCCATCCGCTGCTGGGCGGGTCTGCGCTCCCTCGACCTCGATGCGCGCTTCATCGCCGACCACCTGCTCGACAACACCGGCGTCGTCGTCCTCGAGGGCTCGGGCGACGCGTGGACGCTCGTGTCCTGGCAGGGCGAGCCCGTCAGTGGAGTCGGCGCGGCGGCCCCCTCGGGCCCGGCGGGCGAGACCACCGTCTGAGCTGCGGGGCCTCCTCGCCGGTCGAGCAGCGGCGGATGGAGACCGGCCGGAACGAGCGCCGCCGGCCGCGCCATCACGGTAACGATCGCGCAACACTCCGGAAACCAGCTCCGACCAGCACATTCGCTCGCGCCGATCGGTTCATCACCACCCCTGGACCCGCCCCCGCAATTGTCCGACGTTTGCCCCTCGGCGGCTCCGCGGCTACCGTGGTCGGCGGTCCTCACGGGCCCCGATGAACCGGTCCGCGCTCGCACGGCGTCCCCCCAGGACGCGCCGCGATCGTACGGTCAACGGGAGTGGAGGCGGCCCCGAGGCCGCCTCGGACGCTCTCGCCTCCACCCCCTGCCGCGCTGAGCGGCGGGACGCACGCGGAGGCTCGACGCACGGCTGTCCCACGCTCCCGACCCGGCACCACGAGATGAGCGCAGGGCGTCGTCCCTGCGCGCCGACGGAGTGTACGTGCACCAGAACCAGCAGATCATCAGCGAGCCCCGGAGCGAGGCGGGCGCCGATCCCGCGACCCCCGCTCTCGAGGCCCGCCACCTCTTCAAGGTGTTCGGCCGGAAGCCCGACGAGGTCGTCCGCCGACTGAGCGAGGGCGCCGACCGCGGCGAGCTCGCCGGACTCGGCACGGCCGCGGTGATCGACGCGTCCTTCACCGTGCGCCGCGGCGAGATCTTCGTCGTGATGGGCCTCTCCGGCTCCGGGAAGTCCACCCTCATCCGCATGCTGAACGGGCTCCAGGAGCCCTCCGCGGGCGAGGTCCTGATCGAGGGCTCCACCATCACCGGCGTCTCCGAGGCGGAGCTGCGCCGCGTGCGCCGCTCGTCGGTGTCGATGGTGTTCCAGCACTTCGCGCTCCTCCCGCACCGCACCGTGCTCGACAACGTCGCGTACCCGCTCGAGATCCAGGGCGTCCCCGCGGCCGAGCGCCGCGAGCGGGCCCTGCTCGCGGTCGAGCGCGCCGGTCTCGCCGGCTGGCACGAGAAGATGCCCGACGAGCTCTCCGGCGGCATGCGCCAGCGCGTCGGCCTCGCCCGGGCGCTCGCCGCCGACACCGACATCGTGCTGATGGACGAGGCGTTCTCGGCACTCGACCCGCTGATCCGCCGCGAGATGCAGGAGCAGCTGATCGAGCTGCAGCACGAGCTCGGCAAGACCATCGTCTTCATCACGCACGACCTCAACGAGGCCATGTTCCTCGGCGACCGCATCGCGGTGATGCGCGACGGCCGCATCGTCCAGATCGGCACCCCGGAGGAGATCCTCACCGACCCGGCGAACGACTACGTCGCCCAGTTCGTGCAGGACGTCGACCGCGCCCGCGTGCTCACCGCCTCCGCCGTGATGGAGCCCGCCCGCTCCGTGGTCACCCTCGCGGCCGGTCCCCGCGCCGCGCTGAGGAGCATGCGCGACCTGCAGACCTCGGCCGCGTTCGTGGTCGGCGGCGGACGCCGCCTGCTGGGCACGGTCCGCGACCGCGACGTGATCGAGCAGGTGCGCCGGAGCACCGGCGACCTCTCGGCGGTCCTCACCTCCGACGTCGTCACCGTCGGTCCGGACACCGCCCTCAGCGAGGTCATCGAGCCCGCCGTCGAGTCGGCGCTGCCGGTCGCCGTGGTCGACGCCGACGGGCGTCTGCTCGGAGCGATCCCGCGGGTGACCCTGCTCGCGGCGCTCGGCAACGTGGCCGCCCGCACCGGCGAGCACCCGGTGATCGAGCCGCCCGCCACCGTCTCGACCGAGGTCGTCACCGCGACCCTGCACGCGACCGGAGGCCCCGTCGAGGACGCCGTCCTCGCGGCGGACGGAGGTGCACGATGACCGATCTCGGCTTCCGCCTCCCGCTCGGCGCCCTCGCCGAGGGTGCCGTCGACGTCCTCACGCAGACCTTCCAGCCGGTCTTCGACCTGCTGCGCACCGTCTTCGGCGCCCTCTACTCCGGCGTCGACCTCGTCCTCGCGACACCGCCCTTCTGGGTGATCGTCGCCTTCCTCGCCGTACTGGCCTACGCCGTCCGCGGCTGGGTCTTCGCGGCCGGCACCGCCGTGGGGCTCCTGCTGATCGTGGGGGTCGACCAGTGGGAGAACGCGATGGACTCCCTCGCGCTGGTGCTCGTCGCCTCCGTGATCGCCATCGCGCTGAGCGTTCCGCTGGGCGTGCTCGCCGCGCGCAACCGCACGGCCTCCGCGGTCATTCGGCCCGTGCTCGACCTGATGCAGACGATGCCGGCCTTCGTCTACCTGATCCCCGCGCTGATCCTGTTCCGGGTCGGAGTGGTGCCGGGCATCGTCGCGACCATCGTGTTCGCCATGGCGCCGGGCGTCCGGCTCACCGAGCTGGGCATCCGCGGCGTCGACCCGGAGCTCGTCGAGGCGGGGGAGTCGTTCGGCTCCTCGAAGTGGCGGATCCTCCGCCAGATCCAGCTGCCGCTCGCGCTGCCCTCGATCCTGGCGGGCCTCAATCAGGTCATCATGCTCTCGCTCTCGATGGTCGTCATCGCGGGCATGGTCGGCGCCGGAGGGCTGGGCGGCGACGTCGTCGCGAGCCTCAACCGGATCGATGTCGCGCTCGGCTTCGAGGCGGGCATCTCCGTCGTGATCCTCGCGGTCGTCCTCGACCGGATGACCGGCGCGCTGGGCTCGCCCTCGCCGGCGAGGGTCGCCCGGGCGAAGAACCGCCGCGCCGTCGTGGCGACCCGCTCGGCCGTCGGCGTCGTCTCGATCGGCCTGGTCGCGTCCCTCGGGGCCGCGACCCTCGCCGCTCCCGCCACCGCCGCCTCCGTCGACAACGGCGACCGCACCGACGTGACCGTCGCCGTGTTCCAGGGCTGGGACGAGGGGATCGCCGTCTCCGCTCTGTGGGAGGCGGTGCTCGAGGAGCAGGGCTACGACGTGACCCTGCAGAACGCCGACGTCGCCCCCGGCTTCCAGGGCCTCTCGACCGGCGACTACGACCTCGCCCTCGACACCTGGCTGCCGCTCACCCACGCCCGGTACGTCGAGCAGTACGGCGACTCGATCGTCGACCTGGGCGCGTGGAACGATGAGGCGAAGCTGACCATCGCGGTCAACGAGGACGCCCCGATCGACTCCCTCGAGGAGCTCGCCGCCGACCCGGGCGTCGTCGGGAACCGCCTGATCGGCATCGAGCCCGGCTCCGGTCTCAACAAGACGACGACCGAGGACGTCATCCCCGGCTACGGCCTGGAGGGGATGGACTACCTCACCTCGTCGACGCCGGCCATGCTCCAGGAGCTCTCGAGCGCGACCGCCGCGGGCGAGAACATCGCCGTCACGCTCTGGCGCCCGCACTGGGCCTACGACGCCTTCCCGGTCAAGGACCTCGAGGACCCGAAGGGCCTGCTCGGGCAGGCGGAGGGGATCCACTCCTTCGGCTCGGCCGCGTTCGACGCGGACTACCCGACGATGAGCCGCTGGATCCGCGACTTCCGGATGGACTCGAAGACGCTCTACTCGCTCGAGAACGCGCTGTTCAACGACGGGGCCGACGACCGCTCCGCAGCCCTCGCCGCGTGGATGGACGAGAACCGGGAGTACGTCGACACGCTGATCACCTGATCCGCCACCACGACGAAGGCCGAGAGGCCGGGCGGCCCCGGACCAGGGCTGTCCCGGCCTCTCGGCCTTCGTCGCGCAGGGGTCAGGCGGCGCTGACCCGGCGTCCCGCGGTGGCGCGGACGAGGAGGGTGACCACCAGCACCACGGCGGCGGCGACCAGCGCGGCGATCCCGGCGGGGACCGAGACGAGCTCGCCGGCGAAGCGGCCGACGGCGACCCAGGAGAGTCCCCAGACGAGCGAGAGCATCGGGGCGATGCGGCCGCGGCCGGTGACCGCGATCAGGAGTCCGACGAGCGCGGCGACGGCGAGGACGACGACCGCCCAGACCGCGGCGCCCGGACCGTCCGCGCTGCCGACTCCCGCGCCGACGAGCCCGGCGGTGACGTTCGCGGCCGTGGCCACGCACACCCAGCCGAGGTAGAGCCCGAAGGTGCCGTCCGTCACGATCGCGTCGACCACTCCGGCCGACCGGGTGGTCCGCAGGATCACGAAGATGCGCGCGAGCACGGCGAGCAGCAGGGCGATCACGACGACGCTGAGCGTCAGGAAGCCGGCCTGGACGACCAGGATCCACGCGGCGTTCAGGAGGAGGCTGGCGGCGGCCCAGTAGCCCAGCCGGCGGTGGCGGGTGCGGGCGGTCTGCGAGGGCAGGAACTGCCAGATCGCGTAGGCGATGAGGCCGGTGTAGATGACGCTCCAGATCGCGAAGGCGGGGCCGTCGGGAGCGATGGGGGTCGAGGACGCGGTCAGGGCGCCGCCGGCCGCGTTCTGGATCTGCGTGCCGCCCGCGGCGCCCGAGCCGATGAACGAGCCGATGAGGGCGAGCACCGCGCTCACGGCGACGACGACCTGGCGGATCCGGTCGGCGCGGTCGGGGGTTCGTGTGGCGGTCATGTCGCTCCTCCGTTAGTCAGCTGGCTGAGTAATGAGAGTAGCGCGATTCCGCTCCCCGTCCACTGGGGCTTGCGGCGCGGCCCCGGCCCTGGATGAGGGCCGGGGCCGGATTCTCAGGCGCGGGCGGCCGCGTACTGCTCGCGGATCACAGGGCGGTGGTCCGGCGCGGGCTCGGCCACCGAGGTGACGGTCCACGTCGGACGCGATCCGGTCAGCGCCCAGGCGGCCTGCACGGCGGCACCGTCGGCCACGTACTCGCCGGGCGTCGGCACCTGCACGGGCACGTCGAACACCTGCGAGGCAGCGAGCTGCACGGCGCGGTTCTGCGCGGCTCCGCCGATGAGGAGGATGCGCCGCGCCTCCACTCCCTGCGCGCGAACGGCGTCGAGGCCGTCGGCCAGTCCGCAGAGCATGCCCTCGATCGCCGCGCGGGCGAGGTTCGGGCGCGTGGTCGAGGCGATGGTCATACCGTGCAGGCTCGCGGTCGCGTCCGGCAGGTTCGGCGTGCGCTCGCCCTCGAAGTAGGGGACCAGCACGAGGCCGTCGGCACCCGGCCCCGCCTCGAGCGCCAGTGCGGCGAACTCGTCGAAGTCGCTGCCGAGCAGGGTCGCGGTCGAGGCCAGCACGCGCGCCGCGTTGAGCGTCGCGACCAGCGGCAGGAAGCGCCCGCTCGCATCGGCGAAGCCGGCGACGGTCCCGGAGGCGTCGCGCACCGGGTCGTCCGTGACTGCGAAGACGGTGCCGCTCGTGCCGATGCTGACGACCACGTCGCCGGGGCCGGCGCCGAGGCCGAGCGCGGCGCCCGCGTTGTCGCCCGCGCCGGGGCCGACGACGAGTCCGCTCTCGGTGCGGCCCGCCTCCTCCGAGGGGCCGAGCACGCGGGGGAGCAGCGGGCGGTGGCCGAGGGCGCGCTCGAGCAGGTCGAGGTCGTAGCCGTCCGCTCCCCAGTACGAGGTGCCGGACGCGTCGGACCGGTCGGTCGTGAGCGCGTCGAGCTGCGGACCACGGGCGGAGTCGGGGCCGTAGCCGAGCAGGCGCCAGGTCAGCCAGTCGTGGGGGAGCGCGACGGCGGCGACACGGGCGGCGTTCTCGGGCTCGGCGTCGCGCAGCCAGCGGAGCTTGGTGGCGGTGAAGGAGGCGACCGGCACCGATCCGGTCCGCTCCGCCCAGGCCCCGGCTCCGAGCTCCTCGATGAGCGCGGCGGCGGCGGGCGCGCTGCGGGTGTCGTTCCAGAGCAGAGCGGGGCGGATGACGGCGCCGCTCTCGTCGAGGACGACCATGCCGTGCTGCTGGCCGCCGACCGAGATCGCGGCGACGTCGTCGAGCCCGCCGGCGTCGGCGAGGGCGAGCTGCAGCGCCTCCCACCACGCGGCCGGATCGACCTCGGTGCCGTCCGGGTGGCTCGCCCGGCCGGTGCGCACCACGGCGCCGGTGTCGAGGTCGCGGACGACCACCTTGCAGCTCTGGGTCGACGAGTCGATCCCTGCGACGAGCGTCATCGCTGTCCTCTTTCGTTGGGGGTGCGGGTTCAGGCGTCCGGTGCGGAACCGGGCCGGATGCAGGAGAACGGACGAGATCCCGTGCCGGTGCAGGGGATCTCGTCCGTCTCAGGTCGTCCCGCGGCTGACCGCGGGCTCAGAGGGTGCGGGTCAGCCGCGGGCGCCGAGCAGGTGCTCGGTGGCCAGCTGCTGCAGGCGCACGAAGCCGAAGCCCTTGCCGCCGAGGTAGGCGTCGGCGTCGAACGACTCGTACGAGGCGGTGTCCGCGAGCAGGTCGTCGTACGACTCGCCCTCGTTCAGCGTCGGGGTGGAGAGCTCGGCGACCTTCGCGGCGGCCAGCGCCTCCTGCACCTCGGGGTCGGCGCGGAAGGCCGCGGCGCGCTCCTTGAGCAGCAGGTAGGTGCGCATGTTCGCGGCGGCCGAGTCCCAGACTCCGGTCTCGTCCTCGGTGCGCGAGGGCTTGTAGTCGAAGTGGCGCGGGCCGTCGTAGGCCGGGACGCCGCCGGGGCCGCCGTTCTCGAGGAGGTCGACGAGCGAGAACGCGTTGTGCAGGTCTCCGTGGCCGAAGACCAGGTCCTGGTCGTACTTGATGCCGCGCTGGCCGTTGAGGTCGATGTGGAAGAGCTTGCCGTGGTACAGCGCCTGGGCGATGCCGGCGGTGAAGTTCAGGCCCGCCATCTGCTCGTGGCCGACCTCGGGGTTCACGCCGACGAGCTCGGGGCGCTCGAGGGAGTCGATGAACGCGATCGCGTGGCCGAGCGTGGGCAGCAGGATGTCGCCGCGGGGCTCGTTCGGCTTGGGCTCGATGGCGAAGCGGATGTCGTAGCCCTTGTCGGTGACGTAGTCGCCGAGCAGGTTGACGGCCTCGCGGTAGCGCTCGAGCGCGGCGCGGATGTCCTTGGCGGAGTCGTACTCGGCGCCCTCGCGGCCGCCCCACATGACGAAGGTCTTCGCGCCCAGCTCGGCGGCGAGGTCGATGTTGCGGAGGACCTTGCGCAGCGCGAAGCGGCGGACGTCGCGGTCGTTCGAGGTGAAGCCGCCGTCCTTGAAGACCGGGGCGCTGAAGAGGTTGGTGGTGACCATCGGCACGATGAGGCCGGTGGACTCCAGCGCGCCCTTGAGGCGGTCGATCTGGGTCTGGCGCTCGGCGTCGGTGGAGCCGAAGGCGAACAGGTCGTCGTCGTGGAAGGTGAGGCCGTAGGCGCCGAGCTCGTCGAGCTTCTCGACCGCGTGGACGACGTCGAGCGGCTCGCGGGTCGGGCCGCCGAACGGGTCCGTCCCGTTGTAGCCGATGGTCCAGAGGCCGAAGGAGAACTTGTCGGCGCGGGTGGGGGTCAGGGACATGGGATCCGAATCCTTTCCGGCGACGTCGCCGAATTGTTGTTGGGCCCAACATATCCCGTGAGGGTCGGGAGGCGCAACGAGCGGAAGGCCCGGCGCGTCGCCCTCCGGCCCCTCGCGGGTGCCGCCCGCCCGAGCCGCGGAACCGCTCGCGGAGCGGGCCGGCGCCCGGGGAGGTCGTCGCGAGGACCGCTTGCGCAAGCGCTTCGACTGTGCGTACAGTCGCTCCAGCACGACCGGTCGAAGCGCTTCGAAGCCCGACCGCGACCGACGACGACGTCCGGCAGGAGGAGCCATGGCGACCATCCACGACGTGGCCCGCGCTGCCGGAGTCTCGATCAGCACCGTCTCCTACGCCCTCTCCGGCAAGCGCTCGATCGCCGCCTCCACCCGGCAGCGCGTCGACGACGCGGTGCGCCAGCTCGGCTACCGGCCCCACGCGGGAGCCCGGATGCTCGCCGGGGCGCGGACCCACATCCTCGCCCTCTCCGCGCCGATGCGCGGCGAGCTGCACCTGCCGACCCACATGCGCTTCGTCACCGAGGTGCTCGAGCGCGCCCGGGAGTCGGACTACGACGTCCTGCTGCTCGTCACCGACGAGGCCTCCAGCGGCATCGGGCGCGTCTCCTCCTCCTCGCTCGTCGACGGCATCGTCCTGATGGGCGTCGACGACGACGACGACCGCGCCGAGCTGATCCGCGCGGCGGGGGTCCCCGCCACCTTCATCGGCGTGCCCGCCGACTCCCACGATCTCGCCTGCGTCGACCTCGACTTCGCCGAGGCCGCCCGCCAGAGCGTCCGCCGGCTCGCTGAGCTGGGCCACCGCTCGCTCGGCCTGCTCGAGCATCCGCAGTCCTACACCGACCGCAACGCCGGCTTCGTCCGCCGCTTCGACGAGGCGTTCCGCGCCGAGGCCGCAGCGCTCGGAGTCGAGATCGCGGTCGAGCGCCCGCACATCGGCCGCCCGAGCGCACAGGCTGCGATCGACGCGATCCTCGCCGCACCCGTCCCGCCCACCGCGCTCGTGCTGCACTGCAACGAGCCCGTGGCGGAGGCGGCGATCGAGCGCGTCCTCGAGCGCGGCCTCTCCGTCCCGGGCGACCTGTCGATCCTGGCGGCCTGCGCCAGCTACGACGGCGGCGCCCTCCCTGTCCCCACCAGCAGTCTTCCCCTCCCGTTCGACGCGATGTGCCGAGCGGCCGTCGCGCGGACCCTCCAGCAGATCGACTCCGGCCGCACCGTCGGCGTCGAGCTGCTCCCGCCCTCCTACGTCGACCGCGGATCCCTCGCGGTCGCTCCGATCGGCGCTCCGGTGCCGGCGGTCCCGTCCGGCACTCCCGCGCCGGCCTCCCTCTAGTCCTCCACCCTCTTCCAGCCCGCTCCGGCTCTGCGCACTGTCGAAACGCTTCGACACCGCGCCTCCGCGAGAGAGCGCTCCCTGCACCACGTCCGCAGCACCACCGCACCGTTCGAAGGAGAACCACCGCAATGTCGCTCCGATCCCGCTCCGCCTTCCACCGCCCGACCGCCGGTCTCAGCCGGCGCAACCTCCTCGCCGGCGGAGTCGGCCTCAGCGCGATGTTCGCGCTGGCCGCCTGCTCCGGTGGCGGCTCCGACGCCGGCTCCGACGCGCTCTCGACCACGGTCGACGGCGCCGGCCGCACCCTCACGCTCTGGGACTTCGAGACGCCCGACAGCGACCGCGGCATCGCCTGGCTCGCCGCCCGCGACAGCTTCACCCAGGAGACGGGGGCCGAGATCGCGTACGAGTTCAAGGCCTTCGAGCAGCTGCGCACCGGCGCCAGCCAGATCTTCAACTCCAACTCGGCGCCCGACGTCGTCGAGTACAACAAGGGCAACGCGACCAGCGGACTCCTCTCGAGCCAGGGCCTGCTCACCAACCTCGACGAGGCGGTCGAGTTCTACGGCTGGGACTCGCTGATCCCCGGCGCGCTGCAGACCACCGCGAAGTACGACGAGAACGGGATCATGGGCTCCGGCTCCTGGTACGGCATCCCCAACTACGGCGAGTTCACCTTCGTCTACTACAACAAGGACGCCTTCGCCGCGAACGGCCTCGAGGTCCCCACCACCTACGAGGAGTTCACGGCCGTCCTCGACGCCTTCGTGGCCAAGGGGATCACCCCGCTGGCCGAGGCCGGCGCCGAGTACCCGCTGCAGCAGCTCTTCTACCAGCTCGCGCTGCTGAAGGCCGACCGCTCCTGGATCACCGACTACCAGACCTACACGGGCGAGGTCGACTTCGAGGACGCGGCCTGGAGCTACGCGGCCGACCAGCTGAAGACCTACGTCGACAAGGGCTACTTCTCGGCCGACGCCTCCGGGCTGAAGGCGGAGGACGCGGGCACGGCGTTCATCTCGGGCGAGTACCCGATCTTCTTCTCGGGCTCCTGGTGGTTCGGCCGCTTCAAGACCGAGATCACCGGATTCGAGTGGGACACGTTCCTCTTCCCGGGTGCCGAGTTCACGATGGGCTCCGCCGGCAACCACTGGGTGATCCCGGAGACGGCGAAGAACAAGGACCTCGCCTACAAGTGGATCGACATCACGATGCGACCCGAGATCCAGAACCTCATCGGCAACAACGGAGGCATCCCGCTGGTCGTCGACGAGAGCGCCATCACGGACGAGAAGAGCAAGGCGCTGCTTGCGCAGTGGAAGACGGTCGTCGACGGCGACCAGCTCTCCTTCTACCCCGACTGGCCCACCGCGACCTTCTACGACGACCTGGTCGCCGCCACGCAGGAGCTCATCAACGGCTCCTCCGACGAGTCCGCCATGCTCTCCGACCTCCAGGCCAAGTACGACGACGGAGTCGCCGACATCACGTGACGCGGAAGCGTCACGTGATGTCGGCCACGGCGGCCGGCCCCGCGCCTGCAGGCGCGGAACGGCCGTGGAAGACCTGAGGACGTGACGGCGACCCCTCGAGGGGGTCGCACGAACACCGCCGAGCCTCCACCCCACCGCGGTATGCCGCTCCGGTCCGCGACACGCCGTCGCCTCCGTACCGGAGCGGCATCCCGCGGCAGCACACCCACGACCCCGTCCGACCTAGGAGTACCCATGACGACGACAGCACCTCGTCGCGCGGAGAGCGCGCCGCCTCCCACGACGCCGCCCCGCGAGAAGCGCTCCGGCGGCTACTGGCTCTACCTGATCCCCGGGTTCGTGCTCTTCACGTTCATCGTGCTGATCCCGCTGATCTGGAACGTCTACATCAGCTTCACGTCCTGGCGCGGCATCAAGCCGCCGATCTTCATCGGCCTCGACAACTGGATCGAGCTGATGGGCGACGACCAGTTCTGGACCTCGTTCCTCAACTCGGTCTACATGATCATCGCGATGGTGATCGTCCCCACGATCCTCGGGCTCCTGCTCGCGGCGATCCTCTTCGATCTCGTCGGCAAGAAGTTCGGCGGGCGCCTGGCGAGCTTCCTCCGCGCCACCTACTACCTCCCGCAGATCCTGCCGACCGTCATCGCCGCGATCGTCATCGGCTGGATCCTCCGCCCCGACAACGGCGCGCTGAACTCGATCCTCGAGGCCGTCGGGCTCGGCTCCCTCTCGCACGACTGGCTCGGCAAGCCGGACACCGCGATGCTCTCGATCATGGTCGTGATGATCTGGGTGCAGCTGGGCTACCCGGTCGTCATCTTCATGGCGGCGCTGCAGCGCGTGGACCCCGAGCTCTACGAGGCGGCGGAGCTCGACGGGGCGAACTGGTTCCAGCGCTTCCGCTGGATCACGGTCTCGATCATCCGGCCCGAGATCTTCGTGGTCACCCTCACCTGCACCATCGCCGCGCTGAAGGTCTTCGGCCCGATCTACGCCCTGACCCGTGGCGGCCCCGGCGACTCCACGATCGTCCCCTCCTACTACTCGTACACCGAGTTCTTCCAGAAGCAGCAGGTGGGCTACGGCGCCACCATCGCGACCGCGCTCACGATCGTCATCGTGATCCTCGCCGTGCTGTTCATCCGCGCCCAGGAGCGCGTCGAGCGCAGCGAAGGAGCCCGCTGATGTCGGCCATCGAGACCCTGCCCCTCACCCAGGCCGGCACGCAGGACGCGGACCTCCCGTCCTCCCGTCCCGCCAAGCCCGCGAAGGGCACGACGAAGCGCACCCTCGGCGACTGGGTGATCCTCGCCGTCGCCGTGGTGATCGGGCTCGTGATCATCAGCCCGGTGCTGCTGATCCTGCTCAACTCCTTCAAGACCCCCGCGGAGTACTCGGCGAACGGCCCGCTCGCCTTCCCGACCGGCCTCTCCTTCGACGGCCTCTCGACCTTCTGGAGCCGCGTCGACTTCCCCGAGAAGCTCGGCAACTCGATCCTCATCTCGGGGTCGGTCGCGATCCTCGCCGTCGCCCTCTCGGTGCTGAACGCCTACGCGATCGGCATCGGCCGGGTCCGCGGCCGGAGCTGGATCATCGTCCTGTTCCTGCTGGCGAACATGCTCCCGCAGGAGGCCCTGCTCTACCCGCTGTACTACATGTTCAAAGCGGTCGGGATCTACGACACCCAGCTGTCGGTCATCGTCATCTTCACCGTCATCCAGTCGGCGTTCGGCACCTATCTGCTCTCGAGCGTCTACGGCACCTTCCCGAAGGAGATCCTCGAGGCCGCGGCTCTCGACGGCGCCTCGAAGTGGCAGGTCCTCACCCGGGTGATCGTCCCGATCTCGCGGCCCACCCTCTCGGTGCTGATGATCTTCTTCTTCATCTGGACCTGGAACGAGTTCCTCATCCCGCTGGTCTTCCTGGTGAGCGACGCGACGCAGACCGTCCCGATCGCGATCTCGAGCCTCCAGGGCGACAAGATCATGGACGTCACCACGACCAGCGCGAGCGCTCTCCTGGGCCTTCTCCCGACGCTGATCTTCTTCCTGATCTTCCAGCGCACCCTCACCCGCGGCATCACCGCCGGCGCGGTCAAGTAGCCCTCTCTCCCTCCGTCGGCGCCTCCCTCGCGGGATCCGCCGGCGCGCCATCGAAAGGCACCCCCATGAAGTTCACCGACGGGTTCTGGCAGACGCGGGCCGGATTCACGCCCCTGTTCGCGCAGGAGGCGTACGACATCCGCACCGATGGCACCTCGCTCGAGGTGATCGCCCCGACCCGGGTCATCCAGGGCCGCGGCGACGTCCTCAACCGGCCGGCGCTCACGGTCACGGTGTCCTCGCCGGCCGAGGGGGTCGCGCGGGTGCGGATCGAGCACTGGCGCGGGACGGCGGTGCGCCCCGGCTTCGAGCTGGCCGAGGGCGACGTCGGAGCGGCGGAGGTGACGGAGTCCGGCGGCGTGCTGCGCACCGGCGACCTCGAGGTCCGGATCAGGCAGGGCGCTCCGTGGTCGCTGGAGTTCTGGGACACCTCGACCGGCACGCGCCTCACCGGGTCCGGGCACAAGGCGCAGGGCTACCTGACCGGACCGGACGGAGCCGCCTACCTGCACGAGCAGCTCGACCTCGGCGTCGGCGAGCTGGTCTACGGGCTCGGCGAGCGCTTCGGCCCCTTCGTGAAGAACGGCCAGACGGTGGACGTGTGGAACGCCGACGGCGGCACCTCCTCCGAGCAGGCCTACAAGAACGTCCCGTTCTACCTCTCCAGCCGCGGCTACGGCGTGCTCCTCAACGATCCCGGCCTCGTCTCGTTCGAGATCGGCTCCGAGGCGGTCGAGCGCGTGCAGTTCTCGGTCGGTGGCGAGGCGCTGGAGTACCTGGTGATCCAGGGCCCGACGAAGAAGGACGTGCTGCGGCGCTACACCGGTCTCGCCGGCCGCCCCTCCGTCGTCCCCGCCTGGAGCTACGGGCTCTGGCTGACGACCAGCTTCACCACGAGCTACGACGAGGAGACGGTGAACTCCTTCATCGACGGCTTCGCGGAGCGGGAGCTGCCGCTGTCGGCGTTCCACTTCGACTGCTTCTGGATGCGCGAGTTCCAGTGGACCGACCTCGAGTGGGACCCGCGCACCTTCCCGGACCCCGAGGGGATCCTCGCCCGCCTGCACGAGCGCGGGCTGCACACCTGCGTCTGGATCAATCCGTACATCGCGCAGGCGTCGCCGCTGTTCGCCGAGGGGCGCGAGAAGGGGTACCTGCTCAGAACGGCCTCCGGCGACGTCTGGCAGTGGGACATGTGGGTCGCCGGCATGGCGCTGATCGACTTCACGAATCCGGAGGCGACCTCCTGGTTCCAGGAGAAGCTCCGCGTCCTCGTGCGCCAGGGCGTCGACTCCTTCAAGACCGACTTCGGCGAGCGGATCCCGTCGGAGGGCGTCGTCTGGGCCGACGGGACCGACCCCGAGGCCATGCACAACTGGTACACCCAGCTCTACAACCGCGCGGTGCACGAGGTGCTCGAGCAGGAGCTCGGCGAGGGCCGCGCGGTCCTCTTCGCCCGCAGCGCCACGGTCGGCGGGCAGTCGCTGCCGGTGCACTGGGGCGGGGACAACACCTCCTCCTACGTGTCGATGGCCGAGACCCTGCGCGGAGGCCTCTCGCTCGCGCTGGGCGGGTTCGGCTTCTGGGCGCACGACATCGGCGGCTTCGAGGGCACGCCCGATCCCGGAGTGTTCAAGCGCTGGCTCGCGTTCGGCCTGCTCTCCTCGCACTCGAGGCTGCACGGATCCTCCTCGGTGCGCGTGCCGTGGGCGTTCGACGAGGAGGCCGTGGAGGTCACCCGGCTCTTCACCCGGCTGAAGCTCTCGCTGATGCCCTACCTCTTCGCGGCGGGGGCGGAGGCGGCGAGCACCGGCGTCCCGATCATGCGCCCGATGGCGCTCGAGTTCGAGGACGACCGCAGCGCCGCCCACCTCGACACGCAGTACCTGCTCGGGCGCGACCTGCTCGTCGCTCCGGTGTTCACCGAGGACGGCACGGTCGAGTTCTACCTCCCGCGCGGGACGTGGACGAGCTGGTGGACGGGCGAGCGGACCGTCTCGACGGGGGAGTGGCGTCGTGAGGTCCACGGCTTCGACTCGCTGCCGCTGTACGTGCGCGAGGGCGCGGTGATCCCGGTGGGGGCCCGCCAGGACTCGGCCGAGTACGACTACCTCGACGGGCTCGAGCTGAGGGTGTTCCCGGGGCCGGACGGAGCGACGCCGGTCCGGGTCGTCGCGCACGACACGGGGGACGAGACGGTGTTCACCGTGACGCGCTCCGGCGGCGACGTCTCGGTCGACGGCCCGGCCGGCACCTGGACCTGGGTCGAGGCCTGAGCGGCGCCCTCCTGCTGATCGAGCAGCGGGCGCAGCCCGCCCCTCGAGACCCCGGCCCCGCCCCCGGCTAGGCTGACCCCCGCAAGCAGAGGAGACCGCGGATGCCCGACCACGCGACGCGCGGCAACAACCTCGACCGCGTCAGGCGGCACAACCTCTCGGCGATCCTCCGCCTCGTGCACCGCGGCGGCCCCCGCTCCCGCTCGCAGCTGACCCGCCTGACCGGCCTCAACCGCTCCACGATCGCGGCGCTGGTCGGCGAGCTGGTGGAGCTCGGCATCGTGCGCGAGCGCGAGCCCGCCACGCCGAACCAGGTCGGCCGGCCGAGCCCCGTCGTCGAGGCCGATCCCGGAGTCGTCGCGCTCGCCGTGAACCCCGAGATCGACGCCGTCACGGTCGCCGTGGTCGGCGTCGACGCCGTCGTCCGCCGCCGCATCCGCCGCTCCGCCTCCGTCCCCACCGCCGAGGCCGCCGCGCGTCTGGCGGCCGAGGCGGTCGCCGAGCTGCTCGCCGAGCTGCCCGAGGAGACGCGGACCGTCGGCATCGGCGTCGCCGTGCCCGGCCTCGTCCGCGACGCCGACGGCCTCGTCCGGGTCGGCCCGCACCTCGGCTGGGACGACGAGCCCTTCTCCCGCATGCTCGCGGACGCGACCGGCCTGCCCGTCCTCTCGGCGAACGACGCCAACCTCGGTGCGCTCGCCGAGAGCGTCCTCGGCGCCGGCCGCGACGTCTCGCACCTCGTCTACCTCAACGGAGGCGCGAGCGGAGTGGGCGCCGGCGTCATCGTCGGCGGCGCGCCTCTGCACGGCATCGACGGCTACGCGGGGGAGATCGGCCACACCCTCGTCAACAGCGCGGGCATCGACTGCCACTGCGGCGCCGTCGGCTGCCTCGAGACCGAGGTCGGCCGCGCCGAGCTGCTCACCGTGCTCGGCCTCGACGAGAGCGAGCGGCTGGAGGAGGCGCTCGCCGCCTCCGAGGACCCGGCCGTCCGCGGCGAGGTCGAGCGCCAGCTCGGGCACCTCGCGGTCGCCCTGCGCAACGTGATCAACGTGTTCAACCCGCAGCTCGTGGTGCTGGGCGGCTTCCTCGGGGCGCTGATCGGAGTCGCGCCGGGATTCCTGGAGGAGCGCCTGGGCCGCGGCGGCCCCTTCCGGGTCGCGCTCGACTCCGTGCGCATCGTTCGGACCGAGCTCGGCGCCGATCTGCTCATGCTGGGCGCAGCCGAGCTCGCCTTCGAGCGCCTGCTCGCCGACCCGCTCGGCACTCCGCTCCACCCGGTCTGACCCGACGGCGGGCCGAGGGGTGGCGCCGCTGTCCGACACGTGATCGAATTGATTCGACCGAGCGGCGTGGAGCCGACGAGGTCCGCTCCCGCGCCGAGGACGACACCGGCCGCACCCCTCCCTCCCACCCCGCTGCGCCCTGCGCAGGAAGGCACTCCGTGTCCACTCCCGCCTCGACTCCGACCGGCTCTCTCCCCGTGCACCGCCACCCGGGCGATGCCCTGACGGCCCGCCAGCGCCTCGTCTACGTGATCGTCCTCGGCTCGCTGACCGCCCTCGGGCCGTTCACGATCGACCTCTACCTGCCGGCGTTCCCCGCGCTGCAGAGCGAGCTGAACGTGTCGGAGGCGGCGGTCCAGCTGACCCTCACCGGCACGACCCTCGGCTTCGCGCTCGGCCAGCTGATCGTGGGCCCCTGGAGCGACGCGGTCGGCCGGCGCCTGCCGATCCTCCTGGCCACCTCGCTGCACGTCCTGGCCTGCGTCGGCGCGGCGCTCGCCCCCGAGATCGTCACGCTCGGCGTCTTCCGCTTCCTGATGGGGGCCGGTGCGGCGGCGGGCGGCGTGGTCGCGATGGCGATGGTCCGCGACCTCTTCGGCGGACGCCCGCTGGTGCGGATGCTGTCCCGGCTCGCCCTGGTGTCGGGCCTCGCGCCCGTGCTCGCGCCGGTCATCGGCTCGCAGCTGCTGCTGATCATGGACTGGCGCGGGATCTTCGTCTTCCTCGCCGCCTACGGCGTGCTGGTCGTCGCGGCCGTCGGCCTGCTCGTCGTCGAGACCCGGCCCCGCGCCGCCCGACACGAGCGCGAGCACCGCTCGCTCGTGCAGCGCTACCGGGCCGTCCTCAGCGACCGCGTGTTCCTCGGAGTGGCGGTGATCGGGGGCATGACCTTCGCCGGCCTGTTCACCTACCTCTCCAGCTCCTCGTTCCTGTTCCAGGGCCTCTACGGATTCGACGCGCAGCAGTACGGGCTGCTCTTCGCCGTGAACTCGCTCGGCGTCGTCCTCGGCGTGCAGGCGTCCTCCTACCTCAGCCGGAGGATCGGGCCGCAGTGGATCCTCGCGATCACGACGCTGACGCTGTTCACCTCCGCCGGCCTGATCGCCCTCTTCGACGTGCTCGGGCTGGGGCTCTGGGGCACGCTCGTCCCGCTGTGGTTCTTCATCGCGTCCTGCGGCTTCAGCTTCCCGTGCGTGCAGGTCCTCGGCCTGGTCAACCACGGCCGGGAGGCGGGGACGGCCGCGTCGCTGCTCGGAGCGGTCAACTTCGGCACCGCCGGACTGCTGTCGCCGATCTCGGGGGTCTTCGGCGCCGGCTCGGCCGTGCCGATGGCCGTGGTGATGATGGCGACGGCGACCGTGTCGATCCTGGCGCTCTGGCTGATCGTCCGGCCGAGGAGCGTCCCGGCGCTGCAGGACTGAGCGCTCGGCTCCGGGTCCCGGCGGTCCGGCACGCCCCGCTCCTGCAGCTCCTCCCGGGTGTTCGGGCCCTCGCTGGATCCGCTCCCGAGCGCCGCTGCTACAGTCCCCTCCCATGTCCTCCCGCGACTCCTCCGCCCTGCTCGCCGAGCTCTCCGACCCCGACCGCGACGTCCGCCTCCGTGCGGCGATGACCCTGGGCGAGCTCGCCGAGCCCGCCACCGCCGAGCCCCTCGCCGCGCACCTGTGGGAGGAGCCGGACTTCTTCGTCCGCGACGTGCTCACCTGGGCGCTCGGCCGCCTCGGCTCCGCCGCCGTCCCCGTCGCCCGGGAGGCGCTCGGCCGCGAGCCCCGAGTGCGCACGCAGGCGCTGCACGTGCTCAGCAAGATCCTCGACCCGGCGACGCTCGACGACATCGCCCCGCTGGCCGCCGACTCCGAGCCCGCCGTCGCCGCGAAGGCCCGCTTCGCGCTGGGCCGCCTCGGCGACGAGCGCGCGCTGCCGGTCCTGCTCGGCCTGCTCGGCGACGACGACGCGGAGGCGCAGAACGTGCTCACCGACGTCCTCGCCTCCTTCGGCGCCGCGGCCGTCCCCGGTCTGGAGCAGGCCCTCCGCGAGGGGTCCGCGCCGGTCCGGCGTCACGCCGCTGCCGCACTCGGCTACCTGGGCGACGACGCGCGTCCTGCCGTCGACGCGCTGGACGGGGCCGCCGGCAGCGACGACTCCGCGCTCGCGGTCTCGGCCGTGATGGCGCTCGGCTCGATCACCGGTCCCGACGCGGCCGCCGCCCTCGAGCGGGCCTCCGCCTCGGACGACTCCCGCGTGAGCGCCGTCGCCGCGCGGCTCCTCGCCCGCTCCTCCGAGCCGACCCGGCTCGACGCCCTCCGCGCCGCCCGCCTGGCCCGCGCGGCCGGCTGAGCCGCGCCGCGAGACCCCCGCGGGGGAAGGCCGGGCATCCGCACGGCCGGTCGGACCGTGCCACGAACCCGGCGCACGGACGCCGGGCTTCCGAACGGTCGGCCGAGCCGCCCCGCAACCCCCAGCGGGGGAACGCCGGGTGACGGCATCATGTCCGGATGGATCACCGCGACGACCGCCTGTCGACCGAGCCCGGAATCGCGCGCCCCGACGCCGTCCAGCGTGCGCGGATGCGCGAGCAGGTGCCGTCCGACGACGTCGCCGCCCGGCTGCTGACGAAGGAGGCGGCCCACCGGGTCTCCCGCCGCTGGCCGCTGATCTCCGCGTCGCTCGCGATCCTGCTCACGGTGCTCCTCGCCGTGCTGATCGCCTTCCGCCCCACCTCGGCCTTCCGCTTCGACGTGGAGTGGATGGACGAGATCGTCGAGCACCGCTCGCCGGTCTGGGACATCCCGGCCCTCGTCATGAACACGGTCGGAGCGGGGCTCGTCGGCACGACGCTCATCCCGCTCGGGATCGTCGCCGTGCTGCTGGTGTTCCGCAGGCGATGGGCCGCGCTCTACTACGCGATCGCCGCGCTGGTCAGCGTGGGCGCCACCCAGCTCGTCAAGGAGCTGGTGGGACGCGCCCGCCCGGCCGACATGCTCGTCACCAGCGACTACGGCTCCTTCCCGTCCGGCCACACCGCCAACGCGGCGACGACGGCGATGGTGCTGGCCCTGGTGTTCCCGCTGCTGTGGGTCTGGATCGCGGGCTTCCTCTACACCGTGGCGATGATGGCGAGCCGCACCTACCTCGGCGCCCACTGGCTGAGCGACACCGTCGGCGGCCTGCTGCTCGGGATCGGCGTGGCGCTCGTGGTCTGGGCTCCGCTCGCCGGCCGCCTGCGCACCGAGGCCGAGCTCCCGCACCCGCCGATCTGGATCCGCCGCACCACCTGACCGGCGCAGTTCTCTCCGCGCGAGGGTTTCGAGGCCCTCAATATCGGCGCCCGAGGAGCGCGGAGGCTCGCCGATCAGCCGAAGGCGGCGAGAGAGTCGAGCTCGTTGAAGGTGTAGACGTGCAGGCCCGCGAGGCGGTCGCCCGCCGCCGCTTCCAGGCGCGCGACGAACGCGGACGGGTCGAAGCGGCGTCCGCGGAGGAGCCCGCCGGCCACCGAGGTGCTCCGCTTCAGGAAGCCGAGCGAGGAGCCCACTCCGATCCGCGCGCCCAGCGTCAGCAGCCGCGAGCGCTCGACCGGCCCCGGCACGCCCGCCCACAGATCGGCCGTGATCCCCGTCTCGCGGAGCCGATCGGCGTAGCGGACCACCGCGTCCACGTCGAAGCACATCTGCGTGACGATCGAGCGGATGAACGGAGCGCGCTCGCGCAGGTGCCGCTCGATGCTCTCGTCGGAGAGGTGCGGGTGGCCCTCGGGGTAGCCTGCGATGTCCAGGGCCAGCCCGGGTGAGATCTCGCGGGCGTCGCGGATGAGCTCGAGGCTCGTGGAGTAGGTGCCGGCCGCCGAGGACGCGTCGCCCGAGATCACGAACGCCTCGTCGATCCCCGCCTCGCCCATCCGGCCGAGGACCCGCTCGAGTGCGGCGCGGCCCTCGACGTTCCGCGCCGCCAGGTGGGGTACCACGCGAAACCCGCGCCCCGCCAGGGCGACCGCGCAGTCCACAGTCCGCCCGGTCCCGTGCTTCGGCAGGCTGGTCACGGTCAGCGTCACCGCGGAGGGGTCCGGGAACTCCCGCGCGGCGCGCTCGCCGATGTCGTCGGCCGGGATGATCTCGAAGCGCGCGCGGGTCATCGGCCCAGCCTGCCACGCGGAGCCGGAGCGGTGCGGGTGGTGGCCGCAGCCGCACGAGTGTCGGAGGGGCGCCCTAGCCTGGAGCCGATCGCCGCCCGGTGGTCGCGGAAGGAGTCGCGTGTACCTGGAGTCCGGCCGCGTGGTCACGAGCCCCACCGACCTGTCGAACTGGGCGGCCTGCGAGTGGGCGGTCCTTCGCCGGTTCGACGCCCTGCTCGGCCGCGCCCCGCGCCTCGAGGCCGAGAAGGACGGGATGCTCGAGCGCACCGCGGTGCTCGGCGACGAGCACGAGCACCGCTTCCTCGCCGAGCTGAAGCGCACGCACGAGGTGCTCGAGTTCGAGCGCCCCGAGCCCGCCGGCTACCCCGAGGCGGCCGAGGCGGCCGTCGAGGCGATGCGCGCCGGGGTCGACGTGCTCTACCAGGCCACCTTCTTCGACGGCGAGTTCCTGGGCTTCTCGGACTTCCTCCTCCGCACCGCCGACGGCGCCTACGAGGTCTACGACACCAAGCTCGCCCGGCACGCGAAGATCCCGGCGCTGCTGCAGCTCGCCGCCTACGCCGAGCAGATGCAGGCGCGCGGCATCCGCGTGGGGGAGCAGGTGCACCTCGTGCTCGGCGACGGCTCCGTCACCAGCCACGAGCTGGCCGTCGTCGCCCCGGTCCAGCGGGTGCAGCGCGCCCGGCTCCGCGCCGTGCTCGACGAGCGCCTCGCCGCCGACGAGCCGCTGGCGTGGGGCGATCGGCGCTACCCCTCCTGCGGACGCTGCTCGGTCTGCGCGCCCGAGGTCCAGGCGCACCGCGATCCGATCCTCGTCGCCGGGATGCGGCTCGACCAGCGGGCGAAGCTCGGGGCGGCCGGCGTGCTCACCCTCGACGCGCTCGCCGAGCACGACGGCCCCGTCCCCGGGCTGAGCGCGGGCACGCTCGAGGGCCTGCGCGCCCAGGCGCGGCTGCAGCTGCGATCGGAGTCCTCGCCGGTGCCGGCCGTCGAGGTGATCGACGCCTCCGTGCTCGCCGGGCTGCCCGCCCCCGATCCGGGGGACCTCTTCTTCGACTTCGAGGGCGACCCTCTCTACACCGAGGACAACCGAGAGTGGGGCCTCGACTACCTCTTCGGCATGGTCGACGACCAGGAGCGCTTCACCGCGCTCTGGGCGCACGACCTCGCGGCCGAGCGCCGGGCGCTCCTCGACTTCCTCGCGCTCCTGCAGGCGCGCCGGGCCGAGCACCCCCGGATGCACGTCTACCACTACGCCTCCTACGAGCGCAGTCACCTGCTCTCGCTCGCGCTCCGCCACGGGGTCGGCGAGGAGGAGGTCGACGCGCTCCTGCGCGACGGCGTCCTGGTCGACCTGTACCCGGTGGTGCGGCGGGCGCTCCGCGTGGGCTCGCGCAGCTACTCGCTCAAGAAGCTGGAGCCGCTCTACATGGGCGAGGAGGAGCGCGACGCGTCCGGCGTCACGAACGCTGCCGACAGCATCGAGATGTACGTGGAGGCGCGCGCCGCACAGAGGGCCGATCCTGTCGAGGGGCAGCGCGGGCTCGACCTCGTCGCCGAGTACAACGCCTACGACTGCCGCTCCACGCTCCGCCTGCGCGACTGGCTCCTGGAGCTCGCTCCGCCGCGCGAGGAGCTGCCGCCGCTGCTCGAGGTCGAGATCCCCGTGCCCCGCGAGCCGCACCCGGTCGCGGTCGCACTGCTGGCGCAGGTCGAGGGGATCGAGCCGCGCGAGCGCACGGCCGACCAGACCGCGCTCGCCCTCGCCGGCGCGGCGATCGACTACCACCGCCGCGAGGCCAAGACCTTCTGGCAGGAGCACTTCGACCGCCTCCGGCAGCCGCTGGACGAGTGGGCGGACACCCGCGACGTCGTGATGATCGACCGGGTCGAGGTCGTCCGCGACTGGGCGAAGCTCCCGCGCGCCCGCACGCAGTCGCGCGAGCTGCGGATCCTCGGCCGGCTCGCTCCCGGCAGCCGGCTCGGCACCGGCTCGTCGCCGTACCTGGTCTACGAGGCCCCGGCGCCCCCTGGTGCACCCTCGCCCGGTCCCGGTCTGCGCGGCGCCGCCGAGCGCTCCGAGATCCTCGCGGTCGACGACGACGGGGAGCGGATCGTCCTGCTCCTCAAGGAGGGCCTGAAGGCGGGGGAGGATCCGCACGACGACGCTCCGGTCGCCCTCGCCCCCGCGCCGCCTCCGCGCGCCGCGCCCCAGCCCGAGGCGATCGCGGAGTGGGGCGGCGAGGTCCTCGACGCGCTGCCCGCGATGCTGGCCGACCCGGCGCTCGACGTCCTCCGCCGCGTGCCACCGGGAGCTGTCGCTCCGGTGCAGGGCGACGACGTGATCGGCGCGGTCGTCACCACTCTGCTCGGACTCGAGCGGGCGACCCTCGCCGTGCAGGGTCCGCCCGGCACCGGCAAGACCTACGTCGGCTCCCACGTGATCGCACGGCTGGTGAACGAGCACGGCTGGCGCATCGGCGTGGTCGGCCAGTCGCACTCGGTGGTCGAGAACGTGCTGAGCGCCGTCGTCGGCCGCGGCGTCGATCCCTCCCGCGTGGCGAAGGTGCCCAAGAACGGCACGCCGCCCGAGGCGCTCGCGGCGGCGCCCTGGGCGCCGGTGAAGAACGCGGCGGCACTCACCGCGGTCCTCGAGGAGGGCGGCGGCTGCGTCATCGGCGGCACCGCCTGGACCTTCGCGAATCCGGTCACCGTGCCGCGCCGCTCGCTCGACCTCCTGGTGGTCGACGAGGCCGGGCAGTTCTCGCTCGCCCCGACGATCGCGTCGGGCGTCTCCGCCCAGCGGCTGCTCCTGCTCGGCGATCCGCAGCAGCTGCCCCAGGTGAGCCAGGGCGCGCACCCGGAGCCGGTCGACGAGTCGGCGCTCGGCTGGCTCGCCGACGGGCACGACGTCCTCCCGCCCGAGTACGGCTACTTCCTCGCGCAGACCCACCGGATGCACCCGGCGCTCTCCGACGCCGTCTCCGAGCTGTCCTACGAGGGCGCGCTGCGGTCGCGGGCGCCGCAGGTGCGCCACCTGGAGGGGGTCGAGCCGGGCGTGCACTCCGTCCCGGTCGAGCACGCGGGCGACACCACCTCCTCGCCGGACGAGGCGAGGCGCGTCGTCGAGATCGCCCTCTCCCTCGTCGGCCGCGCCTGGACCGACGAGCACGGCGAGCGGACGCTGACCGCGGCCGACGTCATCGTCGTCGCGCCCTACAACGCCCAGGGCGGGCTCCTCCGCGCCGCCCTCGACGCCGCGGGCCTCGAGGAGACGCCGGTCGGCACGGTCGACCTCTTCCAGGGCAGGGAGGCGGTGGTCGCCATCGTGTCGCTCGCTGCGTCCTCCGGGGCCGACGTCCCGCGCGGGATGGAGTTCCTCCTCCTGCCCAACCGCCTGAACGTCGCGGTCTCGCGCGCGAAGTGGGCGGCGTACCTGGTGCACTCGCCGGCGCTCGCCGCCTCGCTCCCGACCTCGCTGACCGGCCTCGGGCACCTCTCCGGCTTCCTCCGCCTGCTCGAGCGGGGGAGCGGGCCGCCCTGTGACGGATCCGGTGGCCTAAAGGCGCGCTCCGCTCCGATTCCGTCGGTGCTCGGCATGGTGGACGACGCGATCCGTCGGTACGGTGTCCCCATGAGAATCCTCCTGGTCGGCGCCGGCGGCGTCGGCGACGCCTTCGCGAAGATCGCCGCGCGCCGCTCCTTCTTCGAGCAGATCATCGTCTGCGACTACGACCTCGCCCGGGCCGAGCGCACGGTCGCGTGGATCGCGGAGCGGCACGGTGCCGACGACCGCTTCGTCGCCGCGCGGATCGACGCCTCCGACGCCGAGAACGTCGAGACCGTCGCCCGCGCGCACGGGGCGACCCACGTGATGAACGCTGTCGAGCCGCGCTTCGTCCCGACGATCTTCGCCGGAGCGCTCGCCGCCGAGGCCGACTACCTCGACATGGCGATGAGCCTCTCGCTCCCGCACCCCGAGCAGCCCCACGAGCTGACGGGGCTCAAGCTCGGCGACGAGCAGTTCGCCGCGGCGGAGGAGTGGTCCTCCCGCGGCCGCCTCGCCCTGGTGGGCATGGGCGTGGAGCCGGGACTCTCCGACGTCTTCGCCCGCTACGCCTCCGACCACCTCTTCGACGAGATCGACGAGCTCGGAGTGCGCGACGGCGCGAACCTCGTCGTGCACGACGCGGACGGCCGCGAGATCTTCGCTCCGTCCTTCTCCATCTGGACCACGATCGAGGAGTGCCTGAACCCGCCGGTGGTGTTCGAGCGCGACCGCGGCTGGTACACCACCGCCCCCTTCTCGGAGCCGGAGGTGTTCGAGTTCCCCGAGGGTATCGGCCCGGTCGAGTGCGTGAACGTCGAGCACGAGGAGGTGCTGCTGATGCCGCGCTGGCTCGACGCCAAGAAGGTCACCTTCAAGTACGGCCTCGGCGAGCAGTTCATCGGCGTCCTGCGCACCCTCCACCTCCTCGGCCTCGACAGCACCGAGCCCCTGCGGGTCCGCTCGGCCGGCGGTCCCGTCGAGGTCTCGCCGCGCGACGTCGTCGCCGCCGCCCTGCCCGACCCAGCCGGCATCGGCCCGCGGATGACGGGCAGGACCTGCGCCGGCCTCTTCGTCTCCGGCACGAAGGACGGCGCCCGCCGCGAGGTGTACCTCTACCACGTGAGCGACAACGAGTGGACGATGGCCGAGTACGGCACCCAGTGCGTGGTCTGGCAGACGGCGCTCAACCCGGTGGTCGCGCTCGAGCTCCTCGCGACCGGCGTGTGGACCGGCGCCGGAGTGCTCGGGCCGGAGGCGTTCAGCGCCGACCCGTTCCTCGAGCTGATGGCCCGCCCCGAGGCCGACGGCGGGTACGGACAGTCCTGGCACGTCCGCGAGGACTGACCGGCGCCGCCGACCTAGGCTGAGCCCATGAGTGACGACGACGGGCTCGCCTCGGCGAGGGACGAGGCGCGCGCAGCCCTGGAGGCCGCCCGCCGACTGCAGGCGGAGGCCGCCGAGGCCCTGGCGCGAGCGGAGGCGGCGGCCGCGGCGCTGAACGCGGCGGCCGGCCCGGAGGAGGCGGAGGCCGTCGCGGACGACGTGCGGCTGGTGGCGGCGTCGGGGAGCGGAGCGGAGCATCTGCATCCGGAGCGATCGGGCCGGAAGCGACGGCGTCCGGAGCGACGGCGTCCGGAGCAACGGGAGCAGCGGACTGCTCCGCTCCGCTCCCCGAGAGCGCCGTCGACGCCGTGCGCGCCGGGTACGCGTTCACCGGCCCGGCCCTCGAGCTCGGCGCCCTCGTCAACGGCGACGCGCGGATCGACGTGCCCGTCCGCATCCCGCTCGGCATGCTCAACCGGCACGGCCTCGTCGTCGGCGCGACCGGCACCGGCAAGACGAAGACGCTGCAGGTCCTCGCCGAGCAGCTCTCGGCCCACGGCGTCCCCGTCTTCGCTGCGGACATCAAGGGCGACCTCTCCGGCCTCGCCACTCCGGGCACCGCGACCGACGCGCTGCTCGCCCGCACCCGCGGCATCGGCCAGGACTGGCGGGCGGAGGCGGCCCCCGCCGAGTACTTCGCGCTCGGCGGCATCGGCACCGGCGTCCCCGTCCGCGCCACCGTGACGGGATTCGGCGCGCTGCTGCTCGCGAAGGTGCTCGGCCTCAACCACACGCAGGAGTCGAGCCTCGGTCTCGTCTTCCACTACGCCGAGAGCGCCGGTCTCCCGCTCGTCGACCTGTCCGACCTCCGCGCCGTGCTCACCTACCTCGTCGGCGACGAGGGCAAGGCGGAGCTCGCCGAGCTCGGCGGGCTGTCCAAGGCGACCGCCGGCGTGATCCTCCGCGAGCTGATCGCGTTCGCCGACCAGGGCGCCGACGTGTTCTTCGGCGAGCCCGAGATCGACACGGCCGAGTTCCTCCGCCTCGCCGCCGACGGGCGCGGCGTCGTCAGCCTCCTCGAGGTCCCCGGAGTCGCCGACCGACCGGCTCTGTTCTCCACCTTCCTGATGTGGCTCCTCGCCGACCTCTTCAACGACCTGCCGGAGGTCGGCGACCTCGACAAGCCGAAGCTGGTGTTCTTCTTCGACGAGGCGCACCTGCTCTTCCGCGACGCGTCGAAGGACTTCCTCGCCGCGATCACCCAGACCGTGCGCCTCATCCGCTCCAAGGGCGTCGGCATCGTCTTCGTCACGCAGACCCCGAAGGACGTGCCCGGCGACGTCCTCGCCCAGCTCGGCTCCCGCGTGCAGCACCAGCTCCGCGCGCACACGCCGGACGACGCCAAGGCCCTCCGCGCCACCGTCTCGACCTACCCCGAGAGCGACTACGACCTCGGCGAGGTCCTCCAGGCGCTCCCCATCGGCGAGGCGATCGTGACGGTCATGAACGAGCGCGGCGCCCCGACCCCGGTCGCCTGGACGCGTCTCCGCGCCCCGCTCGGCTCGATGAAGCCCACCCCCGAGGCCGACCGCGAGGCGAGCGTCCAGAGGTCCCCGCTCCTCGCGCGCTACGGAACGCCCCTCGACCGCGACTCCGCCCGCGAGATCCTCACCCGCCGGCTCGACGCCGCCGCCGACGCCGAGGAGGCCCGCGCCGCCGCCGAGCAGCAGGCCGCCGACGACGCCCGCCGCGCCAAGGAGGACGCGCGTCGCGCCAAGGAGGAGACCGCGGACGCCGCCCGCCGCGCGAAGGAGCGGGCCGCCGCCGAGCGCGCCGCCGACCAGGCCGCCGAGCGCTCCCGACGGCGCACGGCACCGACCTCCCGCGGGACCCGCACCGCCCGCCGCGACAAGACGGTCGTCGAGGAGGTGCTGGGCTCGAGCGCCGGCAGGACCCTGCTGCGCGAGGTGGTCCGCGGGATCTTCGGGACCGCCCGACGGCGTTGACGCGACCGGGGCCGCTCGGGGAGACGAGGCGCTAACGGGAGCGTGTTAGCGTCGGTAGCATGAGTGAGAGCGGGACGACGCGGGAGCGGATCCTCCGAGCGACGGTCGAGCTGCTGGCGGACGGCGGGCGCGACGCGGTGTCGACGCGGGCGATCAGCGCGGCGGCGGGGGTGCAGGCCCCTACGATCTACCGGACGTTCGGCGACCTGCGCGGGCTGCTCGACTCGGCCGCGGCAGCCGGATTCGCCACGGCCCTCGCCGACTTCGAGCGGAGCGAGGCGCCGGCCGACCCGGTCGACGCGCTCCGTGCCGCCTGGGATCACCACGTCGCCTTCGGACTCGCCGAACCGCACCTCTACGCGCTGATGTTCACCGCGCGGCCGGGGGAGGAGTCGGAGGCGGCGCGCCTGTCCCGCGGCGTCCTCCTCGACGCGGTCCGGGCCGTCGCCGAAGCCGGCCGCCTCACCGTCGACGTCGAGCGGGCCTCCCGCCTGCTCCAGTCGGCCGCGCTCGGCTGCACCCTCACGCTGACCGCCCTCGCGGACCCCGACGACGAGCTCTCGTCCCGCTCGCGCGAGTCCGTCCTCGCGGCGATCACCACGGCGGAGGCGGGCCCCACCGATCCCGCCGCCCGTGCGGTCGTCGCGCACGCCGTCGCCCTGCGGACGGCGCTGCCGCAGATCGAGCCCCTCAGCGCGGGGGAGCGGCTCCTGCTCGACGAATGGCTCGAGCGCATCGCCGACTGACGGCCGGCGTCGCCGGAGGGTCCGTATCGCCGCCCTGTCGTCCGCGTTGTCGTAATACGGATGGCGACGGGCACGATCCGGGACCGGCACCTACGGTCGGACCATGTCGCGATCCATAGCCGAACTCTTCTTCCGCCCCGTCTGCGCCGCCTGCTCGGCCCCGCTCGTCGCCCGCCGTGGCGCTTTCTGCTCCGACTCCTGCGCGCGGACGAACCACCTCTACGGCTGATCCCGCACGCCCGGCGCGCGCCGAACGATCGGCGGCGCCTGCTCGGCGCGACGTCGTCGGCTGCAGCCGGGTGTGCCCCGGCAGGGCGAACCCGGCGCTGCGTGAGTGGGCCGCTCCGATCGACGCCTTCACCGGTCGACCGGGCTCCGACGATCGGCCGCACCGGTTAAACAAAACGGTGCCCGTGCTGGCGAGAGCAACGGACACCGTTCGCGGAGGATGGGGGATTCGAACCCCCGAGGGCTTTCACCCAACACGCTTTCCAAGCGTGCGCCATAGGCCACTAGGCGAATCCTCCTGGCACGACCTGAGCCGCGACTCATCGATACTAGCCGGTGTCGGAGGCTCCCGCTGACCACGACCCCGACACGCCCCGCTCTCCTCGGCCGCCGTCGTCGGTTAGACTGTCACCCGGCTCCCCGCGTGGCGCCATCCAGGCCAACTCCCCCAGGGCGGAAACGCAGCAAGGGTAACCGGGCTCTGGCGGGTGCGCGGGGGGTCTTCTTCCGTTAAGCGGCCCGCCTGCTCCGCCCATGGACCGCCGCACAGCCTCTACGAGGCCCTACCGGCGGCGGACGCTCCTCCACAGCCGCGCGCCGTGCACGCCCTCCCATCCCTGGCCTCTACTCAGCCAGGCGGAGGGACCCCCTCGGTAGGCTGGATCCGATGGTTCAGAGCATCTACATCTCGTCCGCCGAAGGTCATTCGGGCAAGTCCACGGTCGCCCTCGGCGTCCTCGATGCGCTCAGCAGCCAGGTGCAGCGGGTCGGCGTCTTCCGCCCGATCGCCCGCTCCACCTCCGAGCCGGACTACGTGCTCGAGATGCTGCTCGGCCACTCCGACTCGGGCCTCGCCTACGAGGACTGCATCGGCGTCACCTACGAGGACGTCCACGCCGACGGCGAGGCGGCGCTCTCGCGGATCGTCGAGCGGTACAAGGGCGTCGAGGCCCGGTGCGACGCCGTCGTCATCCTCGGCTCCGACTACACGGACGTCGGCAGCCCCACCGAGCTCGGCTACAACGCCCGCATCGCCGCCAACCTCGGTGCCCCGGTCCTGCTCGTCCTCACCGGCCGGGACTCGTCCCGCAGCGAGCAGCTGGGCCAGGCTCCCGCGCGCACGCCGGAGGAGATGCGCCAGATCACGGAGCTCGCCTCGGTCGAGCTGCGCACGGCCCACGCGAGCCTCATCGGAGTGATCGCGAACCGCGCGGACCCCGACACCGCCGCCGACGCCGTCGCCGCGATCCGCGAGAGCATCCCCGCCACCGTCCCGGTCTGGGCGATCCGCGAGGATCCGTTCCTCGTCGCTCCGAGCCTGTCCCGCCTGGTCGAGGCGGTCGACGGCGTCGTCGTCGCGGGCGATCCGGAGCTGCTCGGCCGCGAGGCGCTCGGCGTGGTGATCGCCGGGATGTCCATGGTGAACGTCCTGCCGCGGCTCACCGAGGGCGGCGTCGTGATCGTCCCCGGCGACCGGCCCGAGGTCGTCCTCGCCGTGATCATGGCGTACGCCTCCGGCACGTTCCCCACGGTCACCGGCATCATCCTCAACGGCGGCTTCGAGCTGCCGGAGCCGATCGTCCGGCTGATCGAGGGCGTCGACAGCCGCGTGCCGATCGTGATGACCGAGCTCGGCACCTACGACACCGCCGTCCGCGTCACTGCGGCCCGCGGCCGCCTGGCGGCCGACTCCCCGCGCAAACGCGACACCTCCCTCGCCCTCTTCCAGGAGGCGGTCGACGCGGTCGAGCTGCTCACCCTCCTCGACGTCGGCCGGTCCGAGGTCGTCACGCCGCTGATGTTCGAGTACGGGCTGATCGAGCGCGCGCGCATCGCCGACCGCCACATCGTCCTGCCCGAGGGCGGCGACGACCGGATCCTCCGTGCCGCCGCGACAGTGCTCAAGCGCGGCATCGCCCGGCTCACGATCCTCGGCGAGGAGGCCGAGATCCGCGCCCGTGCGGCGGGCCTCGGCCTCGACCTCGACGGCGCGCGCGTGCTGAGCACCCTCGACCCCGAGCACCGCGCGCGCTTCGCCGAGGAGTACGCCCGCATCCGCGCGCACAAGGGCATCACCTACGACCACGCCTACGACACGGTCACGGACGTCTCCTACTTCGGCACGATGATGGTGCAGCTCGGCCTGGCCGACGGGATGGTCTCGGGAGCCGCGCACACGACGGCGCACACCATCCGCCCCGGCTTCGAGATCATCAAGACGAGCCCGGGCGTCTCCGTCGTCTCGAGCGTGTTCCTGATGGCGCTCGCCGACCGCGTGCTGGTCTACGGCGACTGCGCGGTGAACCCCGACCCCACCGAGGCGCAGCTCGCCGACATCGCGATCTCGTCCGCCGAGACCGCCCAGCAGTTCGGGATCGACCCCCGCATCGCGATGCTCTCCTACTCCACCGGCGAGAGCGGAGCCGGCGCCGACGTCGAGAAGGTCCGCGCGGCGACGGCGCTGGTGCGCGAGCGCCGGCCCGACCTGCTCGTCGAGGGCCCGATCCAGTACGACGCGGCGGCCGACGCGGCGGTCGCGGCCTCGAAGATGCCCGGCTCCCAGGTCGCCGGGCGCGCGACGGTGTTCATCTTCCCCGACCTTAACACGGGCAACAACACCTACAAGGCCGTGCAGCGCTCGGCCGGCGCCGTCGCCATCGGACCGGTCCTCCAGGGTCTGCGCAAGCCGGTCAACGACCTCTCGCGCGGCGCGCTCGTGCAGGACATCGTCAACACCGTCGCGATCACGGCCATCCAGGCCGCCACCCAGGCCATCGTCCCGCCCACCGCCGCCATCCCCGTGGTGCGCTAGCGGCGACCCCGCCGCCGCCCCTCCCGACCCCGATCACCCCAGGAGTCCCCTCATGTCCGTCGTCCTCGTCGTCAACAGCGGATCGTCGTCGTTCAAGTACCAGCTCATCGAGATGACCACCGAGGAGACGCTCGCCAGCGGCCTCGTCGAGCGGATCGGCGAGGACACCGGCCGCACGAAGCACACCCGCGACGGGGAGTCGTTCGAGATCGAGGGGCCGATCCCCGACCACACCGCCGGCTTCGACGCGATGATCCGCGCGTTCGGCGAGCACGGCCCGAGCCTCGACGAGTACCCTCCCGTCGCCGTGGGCCACCGCGTCGTGCACGGCGGCAAGCGCTTCTTCGAGCCCACCGTCGTCACCGACCTGGTAAAGATCAACATCGAGGACCTCGCCGACCTCGCCCCGCTGCACAACCCCGCCAACCTCGAGGGCATCGAGGCGGCGCAGAAGGCCTTCCCGGACGTCCCGCACGTCGCCGTCTTCGACACCGCCTTCCACCACACGATCCCGGCCGAGGCGTCGACCTACGCGCTGCCCGCCGAGCTCGCCGAGAAGCACCGCGTCCGCCGCTACGGCTTCCACGGCACCTCGCACAAGTTCGTCTCGGAGGCCGCCGCCGCCTACCTCGGCCGCCGCCGCTCCGACCTGAAGACGATCGTCCTGCACCTGGGCAACGGAGCGTCCGCCTGCGCCGTCGACGGCGGCGTCTCCGTCGAGACCTCGATGGGCATGACCCCGCTCGAGGGCCTGGTGATGGGCACCCGCTCCGGCGACCTCGACCCGGCCGTCGTCTTCCATCTCGCCCGCAAGGCGGGCCTCTCGATCGACGAGCTCGACACCCTCCTCAACCGGCGCAGCGGGCTCCTCGGCCTCACGGGTCGCGGCGACATGCGCGACGTCCAGGAGGCGGCCGAGGCCGGCGACGAGCGGGCCCGCGCCGGACTCGAGGTCTACTACCACCGCCTCCGCCACTACATCGGGGCCTTCTACGCCCAGCTGGGCCGCGTCGACGCCGTGGTGTTCACGGCCGGAGTCGGCGAGAACGTCGCCGCCGTCCGAGCCGGCGCCCTCCGCGGCCTCGAGGGCCTGGGCATCGAGCTCGACCCCGAGCGCAACACGTCCTCCGACCGCGGCGCCCGCCGCATCTCCACCGACGACTCCCGCGTCGCCGTCCTCGTCATCCCCACGAACGAGGAGCTGGAGATCGCCCGGCAGAGCTTGTCGGTCGTGTAGCGGCGGAGCCGCGACACGACTCGCGGTCGGCTTCCGGGGGTGGCGGCTCCCGTGGAGCGGCTCCTGTCGGGCTGTCCTGAATCGCTGGCACGCGGCGGTGCTCGCTCGTCGTGCAGCGGTGGCCCGCTGCGCGACCTCGGTCGGCTTCTCGTGGGCCTGCGTTGCGCAGAGCGGGTCTTGTCGGGCTGCCCTGAATCGCTCGCACGCGATTCCGGGTCGCGCCCTCTGCCGAACACGCGGCGACCCTCGCTGGTCGAGTAGCCGCGGGACGCGGCGTGTCGAGAGCCACCGAGTACGAGGGGGATCTCGATGCGCCCGCTGTGCGGGCTGCTCCATCCGCAGGAGCCGACTGAGGAGCCCCGGCTCAGGGCAGCAGGCGCGCGTCGCCCGCGTAGAGGTTGAAGCCGGAGCCTCGGCTGAAGCCGATCAGGGTGAGGCCGGAGTCGCGAGCCAGGTCCACCGCCAGCGACGACGGGGCACCGACCGCGGCGAGCAGGGGGATGCCGGCCATCACGGCCTTCTGCACCAGCTCGAACGAGGCGCGCCCCGACACCTGCAGCAGCGTCCCCCGCAACGGCAGCCGCCCCTCCCGGAGCCCCCAGCCGACCACCTTGTCCACGGCGTTGTGCCGCCCGACGTCCTCCCGGAGCACCAGCAGCGAGCCGTCCGCGTCGAACAGCCCGGCCGCGTGGACGCCGCCCGTCCGCTCGAACACCGCCTGCGCCTCGCGGAGCCGATCGGGGAGCGAGACCAGCAGCTCCCGCTCGACCCGCAGGTCGTCCTCCGCGACGCTCCACGCCGAGTCGGTGGCGACCGCCTCGAGCGACGCGAGCCCGCACACTCCGCACGAGCTCGTCGTGTAGACCGACCGCTCGCGCTCGAGCAGCACGGCCTCCCGCCCGCCGCGGACGCTCGCGTCGACCACGTTGTACGTGTTCTCGCCCGGACCGGAGCCGCTCGCGCAGTAGCGCATCGCCGCCAGCTGCTCCGACTCGGTGAGCACCCCCTCGGACACCAGGAATCCCGCGACCAGGTCGAAGTCGTCGCCGGGCGTGCGCATGGTCACGCTGAAGCGCCGTCCGCCGACGCGGATCTCGAGCGGCTCCTCGACGGCCAGGACGTCCTCGCGGCGTCGGGGCGGATCGTCGGCGCGGACGGCGGTCAGGCGGGTGCGGGCGACACTGCGGCTCATGGGTCTCCTCAGGCGGTGGAGGTCATCCTCCCACCGGGAACCGGGAGCGATGCCGGGGTACGGACGTACGATGCTGGAATGGTCGATGACGCCGAGCCCCGCGAGAGTCCGATCGACGAGAGCCGCCTCTCCGTCCGGTCGCCGAAGAGACGCGCCGTCGGGATCCCCGGCGTCGCCCACGCCCTCGAGATCTCGCTCAAGCAGATGGGCCCGGTGCGCAGCGCCGAGACGCTCCTGCGGGTGAACCAGAAGACCGGATTCGACTGCCCGGGCTGCGCCTGGCCGGAGGGCGACAAGCGCCACGTCGCCGAGTTCTGCGAGAACGGAGCGAAGGCGGTCGCCGAGGAGGCCACGCTCCGCACCGTCACATCGGCCTTCTTCGCCGCGCACCCCGTCGCGGAGCTGGAGGAGTGGGACGACTTCGCGCTCGGCCAGCAGGGCCGGCTCACGGAGCCGATGCTGCTCGAGGAGGGCGCGACGCACTACCGGCCCGTGGGCTGGGACGAGGCGCTCGACCTCGTGGCGGAGGAGCTGCGCGCCTGCGCGAGCCCCGACGAGGCGATCTTCTACACGTCCGGCCGGACCTCGAACGAGTCGGCCTTCGTCTACCAGCTGATGGTCCGCGGCTTCGGCACGAACAACCTGCCCGACTGCTCGAACATGTGCCACGAGTCCAGCGGATCCGCCCTCACCGAGACGATCGGGATCGGCAAGGGCTCGGTGAGCCTGCGCGACGTGGAGCGGGCACCGCTGATCATCGTCGCCGGCCAGAACCCCGGCACGAACCACCCGCGGATGCTGACCGCGCTGGAGCGCGCCAAGCGCGCCGGCGGCACCATCGTGGCCGTGAATCCGCTGCCGGAGGCGGGGCTGCTCCGCTTCCAGAACCCGCAGACCGTCCGCGGCACCCTGGGCGACGGCACGGCCCTCGCCGACCACTTCCTCCAGGTCCGGCTGGGCGGCGACCAGGCCCTGTTCCAGGGTCTGGGCAAGGCGCTGCTCGAGGCTGAGGAGGCGCGCGGCGACGTCTTCGACCACGCCTTCATCCGCGAGAGCACCGGCGGCCTCGCCGAGTACCTCCACGGGCTGCGGGAGGTCCAGTGGGACGAGATCGAGCGGGCGAGCGGGATCGACGAGACGCGCATCCGCACCGTCGCGGAGCTGATCGCGGCGTCCGAGGGCACCGTCGTCTGCTGGGCGATGGGCCTCACGCAGCACGCGCACTCGGTCGCGACGCTCAAGGACGTCGTCAACGTGCTCCTGCTCACCGGCAACATCGGCAAGCCCGGCGCGGGCGTCTGCCCGGTGCGCGGCCACTCGAACGTGCAGGGCGACCGCACGATGGGCATCTTCGAGCGGATGCCGGACTCCTTCCACGACGCGCTCGACCGCGAGTTCTCCTTCTCCTCCCCGCGCGTGCACGGGACGGACACGGTCGCCGCGATCCGGGCGATGCGCGACGGGAAGGCCCGCGTATTCATGGGGCTCGGCGGCAACTTCGCCCGGGCGACGCCCGACAGCGGAGTGACGGAGGCGGCGATGCGCTCGCTCGCCCTCACCGTCCACGTCTCGACCAAGCTCAACCGCTCGCACGTGGTCACCGGCCGGCGCGCGCTGATCCTGCCCACCCTCGGCCGCACCGACTCCGACGTGCAGCGCTCGGGCGAGCAGCGGGTCACGGTCGAGGACTCGATGAGCGCCGTGCACGCCTCCCGGGGCCGCCTGCGCCCGCCGAGCCCGGGCCTGCGCTCGGAGGTGGCGATCCTCACGGGGATCGCGGAGCGGCTGCTCGAGGGCCGCGAGAACGTCCCGCGGGTCGACTGGGCGGGACTGCGCGACGACTACCGCCGCATCCGCTCGCACATCGCCAACGTCGTCCCCGGCTTCGACGGCTTCGAAGCCCGGATCGACGTGCCCGGCGGCTTCGTCCTCCCGCACCCGCCGCGCGACTCGCGCCGCTTCGACACCCCCTCCGGCCTGGCCCGCTTCACCGCGAATCCGCTCGAGTACCCGCGGGTGCCGGAGGGCAGGCTGCTGCTGCAGACGCTGCGCTCGCACGACCAGTTCAACACCACGATCTACGGCAAGGACGACCGCTACCGCGGGATCCACGACGGCCGCCGGGTGGTGTTCGTCCACGCCGCCGACGTCGCCGAGCTGGGCTTCGCGGACGGCGCGATGGTCGACCTGGTCTCGGAGTGGCCCGACGGCGTCGAGCGGCGGGCGGAGGCGTTCCGCGTCGTGGCGTACGACACGCCCCGCGGCTGCGCGGCCGCCTACTACCCCGAGACGAACGTCCTCGTACCGCTGGACTCGACCGCGAAGATCAGCAACACGCCGACCTCGAAGTCGGTCGTGATCCGCCTCGAACCGGCGGCGTAGGCCTCACCAGGGCAGCGGCAGCAGGCGCACGGAGTCGCCCGCTGCCGCTCCCGGTGCGGGCACGACGGCGACGGCCTCCGAGCCGGCGAGACCGGTGAGCATGTGCGAGCGGATGCCCGCGGAGGCCCGCCAGCCGTCCTCTCCGGAGGAGACGGGCACGAGCACCGTGGCCCCCGCGCGCCCGAGCGGCTCGGCGAGGACGCCCCGCCCGAGGAGTCGGGCAGCGGCGCCCGACGCCGCGTCGAGGGCCGGCGGCAGGAAGGAGAGCGCCGCGAGGAGTGCGGCGAGCGGATTGCCCGGCAGCGCGATCACCAGCGTCCCGCCCGGCAGCAGCGCAGCCATGGTCGGGTGGCCGGGGCGCATGCCGACTCCGTCGACGAGGACGCGCGCGCCCACCGCATCGAGGGCGCGACGGACCGCGTCCACCCGGGAGCGCCCGGTCCCGCCCGTCGAGAGGAGGATCGGCGCCGTGCCCGCCAGCAGCGTCCGGGCGATCGCGTCCTCGTCGTCGCCGCGGCGCACGACCTCTCCCACGGCTCCGCCCGAGAGCTCGACCAGCGCGGGCAGCAGCGGCGTGAACGCGTCGCGCACCCGTCCGGCGGGCGGCATCCCCTCGGTGTCGACCTCGTCCCCCGTGAGGAGCAGGTCGACCGCGGCGGGCGGGCGGACGTCGAGCGCGTCGATCCCGGCGACCGCGAGCAGGGCGAGGTGCGCGGGAGTGAGGCGGGTCCGGGCATCGACCAGCACGGCTCCGCGGGCGGCCTCGTCGCCCGCGCGCCGGACGTGGCGGCCGGGCGGGAGGGGCGCCCGCGCCGTGAGCAGGTCGTCGCGGACCGCGCCCTGCTCGGACGGCAGCACCGCGTCGCTCCAGTCGGGCACGGCGGCTCCGGTGACGATCGGCGCGGCGGTGCCGTCCTCGAGCGGCCAGGGCCCGGGTCCGCGCACGGCCCAGCCGTCCATGGCCGAGGAGTCGTAGTGGGGGAGCGGCCGGGCGGCGGTGACGGCGCGGTCGAGGACGGCTCCGCGGGCGTCGAGGAGGGGGACTGTCGAGACGCCGGAGCGCGCCACCGCTTCGCCGACGATCCGCCTGGCCTCGTCCCAGTCGGTCGCCTCGTGCCCGTGTGCGCTCATCCCGTCCATTCTCCCGGGGCTCGGGGCGGGCCCTGGGCAGGACCCGCCCCGTCGGTCATCCCAGGTAGCCGTTCGGGTTCAGCACGAACTTCTTCGCGGCGCCCTTGTCGAAGTCGGCGTAGCCGCGGGGAGCGTCGTCCAGGCTGATCGCGGTGGCCTGGACCGCGTCGGCGATGTGGACCCGGTCGTGCAGGATCGCCATCATCAGCTGCCGGTTGTACTTCATGACCGGGCACTGGCCCGTGGTGAAGGACAGCGACTTCGCCCAGCCGAGCCCGAGGCGGATCGACAGCGAGCCCTCCTGGGCCGCCTCGTCGACTCCGCCCGGGTCGCCCGTGACGTAGAGGCCCGGGATGCCGAGGGCGCCGCCCGCCGCGGTGATCGACATCAGCGAGTTCAGCACCGTCGCCGGCGCCTCCTTCCCCGAGTCGGCGCCGTTGCCGTGCGCCTCGAAGCCGACGGCGTCCACTCCGCAGTCGACCTCGGGCACGCCGAGGATCTGCTCGATCTGGCCGGCCGGATCGCCCTTCGAGACGTCGACCGTCTCGCAGCCGAAGGAGCGCGCCTGCGCCAGACGCTCCTCGTTGAGGTCCGCGACGATCACGACGGCCGCTCCGAGCAGCTGCGCTCCGACCGCCGCGGCGAGTCCGACCGGTCCCGCTCCTGCGACGTAGACCGTGGACCCGACGCCGACTCCGGCGGTCACCGCGCCGTGGAAGCCCGTCGGGAAGATGTCCGAGAGCATCGTCAGATCGAGGATCTTCTCGAGCGCCTGATCGCGGTCCGGGAACACCAGGAGGTTCCAGTCGGCGTAGGGGACCATCACGTACTCGGCCTGCCCGCCGACCCAGCCGCCCATGTCGACGTAGCCGTACGCGCTGCCCGGGCGGTCCGGATTCACGTTGAGGCAGATGCCGGTCTTGCGCTCCTTGCAGTTGCGGCAGCGGCCGCAGGCGATGTTGAACGGCACGGACACGATGTCGCCGACCTTGACGAACTCGACGTCGGGGCCGACCTCCACGACCTCGCCGGTGATCTCGTGGCCGAGCACGAGGTCCGACGGAGCGGTGGTGCGGCCGCGGACCATGTGCTGGTCCGAGCCGCAGATGTTGGTGGAGACGGTGCGGAGGATGGCGCCGTGCGGCAGCTTCCGCCCGATGTTCGCCGGATTGACGCCGGGTCCGTCCTTCAGCTCGAAGGTGGGGTAGTCGATGTCGATGACCTCGACGACTCCGGGGGACTTGTAGGCGACGGCTCTGTTGCCTGACATGCGGGGCTCCTTCAGATGGACGACCGCGGCGCAGTCGGCCGCGGGAGTCCTGCGCCGCTCTCGGTCCGAGCCGCGGCGCCGGGACTCGGGGGAACCGTACGGCGTCGACCTGGTGCCGGATCGAGGCCGGTGGAGTAGCGTCTCAGGAGGCGTGCGGACGCTCGTCCACCGCCCGGTGCGAGGCCGCGAGCGCCGCGTCGAGCGCGTCCCGTCCGCCCCCGGCCAGGCCCGCCGCGTAGCCCGCGAGGAACGTGGTCAGCGGAGCCGCCGGCCGGACCACTCCGTGCGCTGCGCGACCGGCGAGGGCGAGCAGGGCGTCGGGGTCCACCGGGACCTCGCCGAGGCCGAGCGCGGAGCACAGCTCGGCCCACCAGCCGGCGAGCACCTCCTCCGTGGGGCGGGCGCCGTCGGAGGCGGAGGGGCGGGGGCCGGTCGTGTCGTCCATCCGCTCAGTCTGCGCCGCGCGGGCCCGGCAGGTCGATCCCGTGCCGGAGCGCGTCGGCGGGCGCGTCGACGTCGTCGGTCGTCCCTCCGGGCACCGTCACGAGCCGCGGGGGAAGGTCCCGGAGGAGGGCGCGCACCGAGGCGCCGTCGGGATCGCCGAGCGCGGCGAGCGCCTCGACGAGGGCCGCTCGCCGGTGCACGCCGAGGAGCTGCTGGGCGCGGCCGCTCGCGTCGACGGCCAGGAGGGAGGCCTCGACGGCGCTCGATGCGACCTCGAGCAGCGTGTGCACTGCGGGAGCGGGGGCGACGAGATCGGCGGCGAGCACGACGACCCAGTCCGGAGCGCCCGGGCGGTCGAGCAGGGGCAGCGCGGCGGCCAGGCCCGCGACCGGGCCGCCGAACGGCGGATCCTCCTGGACGAGCTCGGCGCCGTCGACGGCCGGTGCGAGCGACGACGGTCCGGCCACGACCCTCCGCTCGGCTCCGCGCACGGCTGCGAGGGCGGTGCCGAGGAGCGTCGACTCGCGGTGCCGGAGGAGCGGCTTGACCGCGCCGCCGAGGCGGGAAGCGCGTCCGCCGGCGAGCACGACCGCGTCGAAGCGGGGGAGCGGAGGCGGCGGGAGCACGGGACCGAGGCTACGCGCGCTCCGGTCTCCGCCGTCCCGGCTCCGGTGTCGGAGGTCGCGGCTACTCTTGTCGGGTGGTAGCAGCCCTGTATCGCCGGTACCGGCCCGAGACGTTCGCCGAGATGATCGGCCAGTCCCAGGTGACGGATCCGCTCATGACGGCGCTTCGCACCAACCGCGTCAACCACGCCTACCTCTTCAGCGGCCCCCGCGGCTGCGGCAAGACCACCTCGGCGCGCATCCTCGCCCGCTGCCTCAACTGCGCCACGGGCCCGACCGACACCCCCTGCGGCGTCTGCGACAGCTGCGTCGAGCTCAGCCGCGAGGGCCAGGGCTCGCTCGACGTGGTCGAGATCGACGCCGCGAGCCACAACGGAGTCGACGACGCGCGCGATCTGCGCGAGCGCGCCATCTTCGCCCCGGCGCGCGACCGCTTCAAGATCTTCATCCTCGACGAGGCGCACATGGTCACGCCGCAGGGCTTCAACGCGCTGCTCAAGATCGTCGAGGAGCCGCCGGAGCACGTGAAGTTCATCTTCGCGACCACGGAGCCGGACAAGGTCATCGGCACGATCCGCTCGCGCACGCACCACTACCCGTTCCGGCTCGTCCCGCCGGCGCAGATGCTCGACTACACGCAGGAGCTCTGCGAGCGCGAGGGCGTGCACGTGGCGGCCGGCGTGCTGCCGCTCGTGGTCCGCGCGGGCGGCGGGTCCGTCCGCGACACGCTCTCCCTGCTCGACCAGCTGATGGCCGGCTCCGAGGCCGAGACCGTCGAGTACGAGCGGGCCGTCGCCCTCCTCGGCTACACCCACGGCGCCCTGCTCGACGAGGTGGTCGACGCGCTCGCCGAGCACGACTCCGCCGAGGCGTTCGGAGCGGTCGACCGCGTCATCCAGACGGGGCAGGACCCGCGCCGCTTCGTCGAGGACCTGCTCGAGAAGCTCCGCGACCTGATCGTCGTCGCGGCGACCGGGGGCGCGGCCTCGGCCGTCCTCCGCGGCGTCTCGCAGGACGAGCTCGACCGCATGGCCGGCCAGTCGCGCGCGCTCGGCCTGGCCGAGCTCTCCCGCATCGCCGACGTGGTCAACGAGGCCCTCACCGAGATGACCGGTGCGACCTCGCCGCGCCTGCACCTCGAGCTGATGATCGCCCGCACCCTGGTGCACGGCACCGGCGCCGGCATCGCGCCCGCTGCGGCCCAGGAGGAGCGCCCGCGGCACGTGGCCGCGCCGCGCGAGTCCGCGGCGCCCGCCCCGCGGTCGTCCGAGGCGTCGCGCGCGTCCGAGCCGTCCCGTGCGCCCGAGCCCCACCACGCCTCGCACGCCGCCGCTCCCGGCTCGGTGCCCGAGTCCATCGCGGCCGCTCCGCGCACCGAGGCGCCGGTGACGGCGTCCGCACCGGTCGCTGCGCCGCCGGCGAAGGCGCCCGACGAGACGGCGGCCGCCCCGGAGGCGGACGAGTCCGCGCCGGCCGAGTCAGGACGCCCCCGCGCGACGACCGCCGCGGCGGCTCGTCCGGAGCCGGTCGAGCAGGAGCCGTCGGATCAGGCCGCTGCGTCCAATGAGGCGGCCGCCGCCTCCGCGGCCGCCGCCTCCGCACCCGCTGCGGCCGCGGGCGACGCACCCGCCGACGGCGCGGTCACCCTCCAGCGGATGAAGGACACCTGGCCCGAGATCCTCGAGGTCGTGCAGAAGGCGAAGATGACCGCCTGGCTGGTGGCCTACACCGCCCAGGTGCGCGCCCTCAAGGACGACGTGCTGACCCTCTCGTTCCCGAGCCAGAACGACGTCGAGTCGTTCAAGATGCCGGGAACCGCCGGGCAGCCCGGAGTCAGCGAGTACCTGCGTCAGGCGATCCAGCAGGTCCTCGGCCTGCGGGTGAAGTACATCGCCCGCGTCGAGCCGCGCGCCGCTGCCCCCGAGGCCGAGCGCGCCGCCGTCGAGGCGACCGCCGCGCCCGCTCCGGCTGCGTCGATCCCGGCCGCGACCGGCTCCGACGGCTGGGCCACAGTGGCGATCCCCGCCGATCCGACCCCTGCGGCCGAGGCGGCTGCTCCGTCCGCTCCGGTCGAGGCCCCCGCCGTGGGCGCCGAGCCGATGCGCGCCGCTCCCGCCGCCGCCGCTGCTGCAGCCGCTCCCGCCGGCGACGAGCCCCCGTTCGACGAGGAGCCGCCGGAGGAGGACATGCCGCCGGTCGAGCCGCCGATGCCCGACTCCTGGGCGACCGTCGCACCTCCCGGCGAGCCCGCCGCCGCGCCCGAGCCCGCCGCCGCGCCCGAGCCCGCCGCCCCGTCGCGGCCCGCCCCCGTCGCCGAGCGTCCGGCTCCCGCCGCGCGCCCGGTCACCCGCACGACCCGCTCGGCCACCGCCGACGGCCGTCAGCGCTACGGCGAGGCGGTCGTGCGCGAGATCCTCGGCGCCCAGTTCATCGAGGAGCACCCCCGTCCGCCCCACCCGAGAGGAGGCGACCGCATGTACGAAGGCATCGTCCAGGAGCTGATCGACGAGCTCGGCCGGCTCCCCGGCATCGGCCCGAAGTCCGCCCAGCGCATCGCGTTCCACATCCTGCAGACCGAGACCTTCGACGTCACCAGGCTCGCCGAGATCCTGCTCGAGCTGCGCGGCCGCGTGCACTTCTGCGACATCTGCGGGAACGTGGCGGAGGAGGCGACCTGCGGGATCTGCCGCGATCCGCGCCGCAGCCGCGCCGTCATCTGCGTCGTGGAGGAGGCGAAGGACGTCCCGGCGATCGAGCGCACCCGCGAGTTCCGCGGGCTCTACCACGTGCTCGGCGGCGCGATCAGTCCGATCGACGGCATCGGCCCGGATCAGCTCCGCATCCGCCAGCTGCTGCAGCGGCTCGCGGACGGCGAGGTGCAGGAGGTCATCATCGCGACCGACCCGAACCTCGAGGGCGAGGCGACGGCGACCTACCTCTCGCGCATGCTCAGCACCCTCGGCATCCGCATCACCCGCCTGGCCTCCGGGCTGCCCGTCGGCGGAGACCTCGAGTACGCCGACGAGATCACCCTCGGCCGCGCCTTCGAGGGCCGCCGGCTCGTCGAGAACTGACGCGGCCGCCGGAGTCGCATGACCGCTCCGGCATGCGGTCGACCGGTAGACTCGCCCGTCGGGTCGCGACGGCGGTCCAGCCACCGACACGGGAGCAGCACGTGAGCCTGATCGTCCAGAAGTTCGGCGGGTCCTCCGTCGCCGACGCGGAGAGCATCAAGCGGGTCGCGAAGCGGATCGTCGCCACCAAGCAGGCGGGCAACGACGTGGTCGTCGCCGTCTCGGCCATGGGCGACACCACCGACGACCTGCTCGAGCTCGCCCACCAGGTCACGCCCATCCCCGCCCCCCGCGAGCTCGACATGCTGCTCTCCTCGGGCGAGCGCATCTCGATGGCGCTGCTGGCGATGGCGATCAAGAGCATGGGCTTCGAGGCCCGCTCCTTCACCGGCAGCCAGGCCGGCATGATCACGGACGCACAGCACGGCGCCGCCCGCATCGTCGACATCACCCCGGTCCGCCTCCGCGAGGCGCTCGACGAGAACGCCGTCGTCATCGTCGCGGGCTTCCAGGGCTTCAACCGCGACACGAAGGACATCACCACCCTCGGCCGCGGCGGCTCGGACACCACCGCCGTCGCGCTCGCCGCAGGACTCGGCGCCGACACCTGCGAGATCTACACCGACGTCGACGGCGTCTTCACCGCCGACCCGCGGGTCGTCAAGAAGGCCCGCAAGCTCGACCGCATCACCAGCGAGGAGATGCTCGAGCTGGCCGCCGCGGGAGCGAAGGTGCTGCACATCCGCGCCGTCGAGTTCGCCCGCCGCCACGGAGTCACGCTCCACGTGCGCTCCTCCTTCAGCCCCAACGAGGGCACCATCGTCTACAACGCCGAGACCTCCGGCGTCGAGCAGAACGGACAAGCCGTGGAAGAGCCCATCATCGCCGGAGTCGCCGCCGACCTGAACGAGGCGAAGATCACCGTCGTCGGAGTCCCCGACATCCCGGGCAAGGCCGCGCAGATCTTCACGATCGTGGCCAAGACCGGCTCCAACATCGACATGATCGTGCAGAACGTGTCGGCTGCGGCCACCGCCCGCACCGACATCTCGTTCACCCTGCCCAAGGCCGACGGCCAGACGGTCCTCATGGCTCTCAACGCCGAGAAGGACGAGGTCGGCTTCGAGTCCCTGCAGTACGACGACCAGATCGCCAAGCTCGCGCTCGTGGGCGCCGGGATGCGCACCAACGCCGGCGTCTCCGCGAAGCTGTTCCGCTCCCTCTACGAGGCCGGGATCAACATCGAGATGATCTCCACGAGCGAGATCCGCATCTCGGTCGTCACCCGCGCCGACACCGTGAACGAGGCCCTGCGCGTCGTGCACACGGCCTTCGGGCTCGACGCCGAGGACGAGGCCGTCGTCTACGCCGGCACCGGCCGCTGACGGCCGGACACCCTCGCGATCCGGCCGTTCCTCCCGAGCGGCCGGACCGACCGGTACCCTCTCCCTCGATCCCCCCGCCACGAGCGGCCCGCGCGCCGCACGGACGAAAGAGCACAGCATGAGCAGCACCCCCCTCCACGTGGGCGTCGTCGGCGCGACCGGCCAGGTCGGGAAGGTGATGCGCCGCCTCCTCGAGGAGCGCGACTTCCCGATCGCGTCCATCCGCTTCTTCGCCACCGCCCGCTCGGCGGGCACGACGCTGCCGTTCCGCGGCGAGGACGTCGTGGTCGAGGACGTGGAGACCGCCGATCCGTCGGGGCTCGACATCGCCCTGTTCTCGGCCGGAGCCACGGGCTCGCGCGCGCAGGCGCCCCGCTTCGCCGCGGCCGGCGTCACCGTGATCGACAACTCCAGCGCGTGGCGGATGGACCCCGAGGTCCCGCTGGTCGTCAGCGAGGTGAACCCCCACGCCATCGACCAGGCGGTCAAGGGCATCATCGCCAACCCCAACTGCACCACGATGGCCGCGATGCCGATCCTCAAGGTCCTCGACCGCGAGGCGGGGCTCACGCGCCTGATCGTCAGCACCTACCAGGCCGTGTCCGGCAGCGGACTGGCCGGAGCGAACGAGCTGGCCGGCCAGGTCCGCGCCGCCGTCGCCGACGAGCACCTGCTCGACCTGGTGCACGACGGCTCGGCGGTCGACTTCCCCGCGCCGGACAAGTACGTCGCCCCGATCGCCTTCGACGTCATCCCCTTCGCGGGGAGCCTGGTCGAGGACGGCTCGAACGAGACCGACGAGGAGAAGAAGCTCCGCAACGAGAGCCGCCGCATCCTCGAGCTCCCGGAGCTGCTGGTCTCGGGCACCTGCGTGCGCGTCCCCGTGTTCACCGGCCACTCGCTCTCCGTCAACGCGGAGTTCGCCTCCGCCCTCAGCCCCGAGCGTGCTCGCGAGCTGCTGGCCGACGCGCCCGGCGTCGTGCTGCGCGAGGTGCCGACTCCGCTGGAGGCCGCGGGCAAGGACCCGAGCTTCGTCGGCCGCATCCGCGCCGACGAGGGTGCTCCGGAGGGACGCGGCCTCGCGCTCTTCATCAGCAACGACAACCTCCGCAAGGGCGCGGCCCTGAACGCCGTGCAGATCGCCGAGCTCATCGCGGCGAAGCAGCCCGTCTCCTGACCTCCGTGGACGGGGCCGGCGCCGAGCGCTCCGGCCCCTTCCGGGTGGAAAAGCCGCGAATTTGATGGGGGAGCGGGGCCCCTCCCCGCCGCGGCGTGCTCGGGCGAGCGTAAACTCGACTCTCGTGAACTCCTCGGAACCGGTCGACGTCGCCCTCATCGGTGGGGGCATCATGAGCGCCACGCTCGGCGCCCTCATCACCCAGCTGCAGCCCGACTGGACGATCGCCGCCTACGAGCGCCTCGGCGACGTGGCGCAGGAGTCGTCGAACCCGTGGAACAACGCGGGCACCGGTCACGCGGCCCTTTGCGAGCTGAACTACATGCCCGAGGCGGCCGACGGCTCCGTCGACCCGGCCAAGGCGATCCAGATCAACGAGCAGTTCCAGATCTCGCGCCAGTTCTGGTCGAGCCTGGTAAAGTCCGGCGACATCCGCGAGCCCTCCAGCTTCATCAACCCGGCGCCGCACATGACCTTCGTGCACGGCGAGGCCAACGTCGAGTACCTCCGCAAGCGCTACGAGGCGCTCAAGGACCAGCCGCTGTTCGCCGGCATCGAGTTCACCGAGAGCGTCAAGACCATCCACGAGTGGGCGCCGCTGCTGATGGAGCAGCGTCCCGCCGGCGGCGGCCCCTATGCGGCGACGCGCGTGCCGGCCGGCACCGACGTCGACTTCGGCTCGCTGACCCACCAGCTGTTCGACCACGTCGTCGCCCACGGCGGCACGCTCGACACCGGCCGCGAGGTCACCGACATCACCCGGCAGAAGGACGGCACCTGGCGCCTCGACCTCAAGCAGGTCGTCGGAGGCACGCCCCAGTCGGTGACCGCCCGCTTCGTCTTCGTCGGCGCCGGCGGCGGTGCGCTGCACCTCCTGCAGAAGTCGGGCATCCCCGAGATCAAGGGCTTCGGAGGCTTCCCGATCTCGGGGCAGTTCCTCCGCACCGACAACCCCGAGCTGGTCGCCCGGCACAAGGCGAAGGTCTACGGCAAGGCCGCGGTCGGTGCGCCCCCGATGTCGGTGCCGCACCTCGATGCGCGCGTCGTCGACGGCGAGTCGTCCCTCCTCTTCGGCCCCTACGCGGGCTTCACGCCCAAGTTCCTGAAGCGGGGCTCGTGGCTCGACCTGCCCCTGTCGATCCGGCCGCACAACATCGGCCCGATGCTCGCGGTCGCCCGCGACAACCTCGACCTGATGAAGTACCTGATCGGCGAGGTGCTCGCGGGCCGCGGCAAGAAGATGAAGGCCCTGCGCGAGTTCCTGCCCACCGCCCGCGACGAGGACTGGTACCTGATCACCGCCGGCCAGCGCGTCCAGGTGATGAAGAAGGACGAGAAGAAGGGCGGCGTGCTGCAGTTCGGCACCGAGGTCATCACCGGAGGGGACGGCACGATCGCCGGCCTGCTCGGCGCCTCGCCCGGAGCCTCGACCGCCGTGCCGATCATGCTCGACATCGTGCAGAAGTGCTTCCCCGACCGGATGAAGGCCTGGGAGCCGCGGATCCGCGCGCTGGTGCCGAGCTACGGCTCGACGCTCAACGACGCGCCCGAGAAGGCCGAGCAGACGGTCACCGCGACCGCCGAGACGCTGGAGCTGTCCGCCTCGGTCTGATCGGGTGCGACCCGTTCGAACATATGTTCTAATGGCTCCATGAGGTGGAGCGGGCAGTCGATCGGCACGGCCGACGAGGCCGCGCTGCCCGGGCTCGTCAAGCTCACCGACCTGGTGCGGACGGTGCGCACGCCGGAGTTCGAGGGCATCACCTTCTACGAGGTGCTCGCGAAGTCGGCGCTCAACCGCGTGCACACCTCCTCGAAGATGCCGTTCGGCTGGAGCATCAACCCGATGCGCGGCTGCACCCACGCCTGCACCTACTGCTTCGCCCGGCCCACGCACGAGTACCTCGAGTTCGACGGCGGCCGCGACTTCGACTCGCAGATCGTCGTGAAGGTGAACGTCGCCGAGGTCCTCACCCGGGAGCTCGCCAAGCCGAGCTGGGAGCGGCACCCCGTGGCACTCGGCACCAACACCGATCCCTACCAGCGCGCCGAGGGCCGCTACCGGTTGATGCCGGGCATCATCGCCGCGCTCGCCGCCTCGGGCACCCCGATCTCGATCCTCACGAAGGGCTCGCTGCTGCGGCGAGACCTGCCGCTGCTCCGCGAGGCCGCAGAGCACGTCCCGGTCGACCTCGGAGTCTCGATCGCCGTCTACGACGAGGGCCTCCAGCGCTCCGTCGAGCCGGGTGCGCCGACTGCGGCGGCCAGGCTGGCGACGGTCACCGCGGCACGGGAGGCCGGCTTCGACTGCTCGGTGTTCCTGATGCCGATCCTGCCGTTCCTCACCGACACCCGGGCGCACCTCGACGAGTCGCTCCGGGCCTGCCGCGAGGCGGGCGCCAGCACGATCATGTACTCGACCCTCTACCTCAAGCCCGGGGTGAAGGAGTGGTTCCTGCAGTGGCTCGGGCAGAAGCACCCCGAGCTGGTCGACAAGTACCGAGCGCTCTACCCGGGGCGCGACGCCTACGCGCCTCTCGAGTACCGGCGCTGGCTCTCGGCGCGCATCCGCCCGCTGATGCGCGCCCACGGGCTCGAGCGCGGCGAGGAGGACCCGGCCACCGGCTCCGTCAAGTCCTCCGCCCTCGGTTCGCTCGGGACGCTGCGGACCCTCGGCGGCGAGCGGCGCTCCCTCCAGCACGACGGGCTGCTGGTCGGGGAGCTCGGGCCGGAGCGCGCTGCGATCCTGCCGGGCGTCGGACAGCCGACGCTGTTCTGAGCCGGGGGCGGGCCCGGCCGCGGCTAGGATCGTCCGCATGGTCACCCGCTCCGGTGAGCCCTCGGGCTCCTCCGCCCGGAGCGCCCGCGACGCGCCACCCCGTGCGGTCCGGCTCGGCCTGCTCGACCCGCGCGAGGACCTGCTCGCGGCGACGAGCGCGTGGATCCGCACCCACGCCCCGGACTTCGAGGTCGTCGTGGCCGCCTCCACCTGGCACGACCTGGTGACGAGCGATGTCTTCCCCACCCAGGTGGTCGTGATGGACGTCGAGCTGCGCGAGCCGATCTCGATCGAGGCGCGGATCCGGACCTGCCGGGCGGCCGGAGCCGCGGTCGTGGCGCTCTCCGCGAGCGAGGACGACGAGGTCCGCGAGCGCGCCCTGAAGGCCGGAGCGGTGCGGCACCTGGCGAAGTCGCGCCCGCTCGCCGAGGTGATGGAGCAGACCCGCGCCGCTCTCGAGATGCGCTCTGCCGACGTCTCGTCCGCGCAGTGGCGGCCCCTGCCGTCCGGAGTCGCGGCGCAGCAGCGCCCACGGCTCAGCGCCGGCGAGCTGGAGGCGCTGCGCCTCTACGCGTCCGGATCGAGCACCCCCGAGGTCGCCGCCAAGATGAACGTGCAGTTCGAGACCGCGAAGACCTACCTGCAGCGCGTGCGCCGCAAGTACGTCGCCGTCGGCAGGCCAGCGAGCCGCCGGGCCGATCTGATCCGCCGCGCCGGCGAGGACGGGTTCCTCCCGTGACCGGCCCCTGCTCACCCCGGGGGCCCCGCCTCCGGACCCGCCCCGAGGAGACCTGATGGCCAAGCTGTACTTCCGCTACGGAGCGATGAACAGCGGGAAGAGCACGTCGCTCCTGCAGGCCGCGCACAACTACGAGGAGCGCGGGCACCGGGTGCTGCTGGCCAAGCCGGCCGTTGACACGAAGGGCGAGGAGCTGATCGTGTCGCGGCTCGGCGTGACCCGTCCGGTGGACATCCTGTTCGAGCCCGACGGGGACCCGGTGGCCGTCTTCACCGCCGCCCGGGCCCGCGTGCTGGCCGAGTCGAAGCGCGACGTGAGTGCTCTGCTCGTCGACGAGGCGCAGTTCCTGCCGGAGTCGCACGTCGACGATCTGCTCCGGATCGCCATCCTCGAGAACGTGCCCGTCCTGGCGTACGGCATCCGCACGGACTTCCGCACCGCCGCGTTCCCGGGCAGCAGGCGGCTCCTGGAGATCGCCCACAGCCTCGAGGAGCTGAAGACGATCTGCCGGTGCGGGCGCAAAGCGATCTTCAACGGGCGCGTCGTGGACGGCCGCTTCGTCTTCGACGGCGATCAGGTCGCGATCGACGGAACGGCGGTCACCTACGAGTCGCTGTGCGGCGCGTGCTACCTCCAGGAGAGTCGCGGCCGGCTCCGCGGCTGACCGGTCGAGCGTTCCTCACCGGTGCGACACCCCTCCGAAACGAGGAAGTGGGTAGCCTGACGACGTGACAACACCGGAAACGGAATTACGCCTTTCGAAGCAGCAGGAAAGGTCGGGGGAAACGATGACGGCGCAAGGGGCACCGCTGAGGCGTCGGCCGTCGTGGGAGCAGGACTACCGGCGACGGCTGCTCATCACGGACGTCGTCGCGATCGTCCTCTCCGTCTTCGGCACGCAGCTCTTCTGGTTCGACCTGAACCTGAACTCGGATCTGGGGTTCAAGAACCCCGCCGACATCGCGGTCAGCTACACCTGGGTGTCCGTCGCCCTGTCGGTCGGCTGGCTCCTCGCCCTCCAGGTCTTCGACACGCGCGACCGCCGGATCGTCGGCACCGGCTACGTCGAGTACCGCCGCGTCGTCGACGCCTCCATCTGGCTCTTCGGCATCGTCGCGATCATCGCCTACCTGCTCCAGATCCTGCTCGCGCGCGGCTACATCATCACGGCGTTCCCCGCCGGGATCGTGCTGATCTGCGTCGGCCGCCTGGTCTGGCGCTCCTGGCTCACCCGGCAGCGTCGGGCGGGCCGCTTCTCGAGCCAGGTCGTGCTCCTCGGCTCCCGCGCGAGCGTCCTGCACACCGCGCGCGAGCTGCGTCGCGGCACCGAGGCCGGCTACAAGCTCGTCGGCGCCGTCTCGACCTCGGTCGGCGGTGCGGACGCGCTGCGGAGCGAGCAGGAGCTCTCGGGCCTCGCGGTCCACGGGTTCACCGGGATCGACGGCGTCCGCGCCGTGATGGACGCCACCGGTGCCGACACGGTGGTCGTCACGAGCTCCGACGAGCTGGCGCCGCAGCGGATCCGCGAGCTGAGCTGGACGCTCGAGCCCGGGCGCGAGCACCTCGTCGTGGCGCCGAGCCTCACCGACATCGGCGGTCCGCGCATCCACACCCGCCCCGTCGCGGGCCTTCCGCTGATCCACGTCGAGACCCCGCGCTTCGACGGCCGCCAGCGGTTCGCCAAGCGCCTCTTCGACATCCTGGCGTCGACCATGCTGATCATCCTCAGCGCGCCGGTGCTCGTCGTCGTCGCCGTGCTGGTCAAGGTCACCAGCCCCGGGCCCGTGCTCTTCCGGCAGGAGCGCATCGGCCTGAACGGCGCGACCTTCGAGATGCTGAAGTTCCGCTCGATGGTCGTCGACGCGGAGGCGCGACTGGCGGCTCTCGCGTCGCAGCAGCGTGCGGAGGGGAACTCGATCCTCTTCAAGATGGCGAAGGACCCGCGCGTCACCCGGGTGGGCGCGATCCTCCGGCGCTTCAGCCTCGACGAGCTGCCCCAGTTCCTGAACGTCTTCCGCGGCGACATGTCCCTGATCGGCCCCCGCCCGCCGCTGGCCCGCGAGGTCGAGCAGTACGAGGAGCACGTGCACCGCCGCTTCCTGATGAAGCCGGGCATCACCGGGCTCTGGCAGGTCAGCGGACGCTCGAACCTCTCGTGGGAGGACACCGTCCGCCTCGACCTGTACTACGTCGAGAACTGGTCGATGACCGGCGACATCGTCATCCTCTTCAAGACCGCGCGCGCCGTCCTCGCCCGCGACGGGGCGTACTGATCGCCGGGTGGAGGGGCGCCGAGCCCCGCACCCTGTCCGTCTCGGTCCTCGAGACCCCGTTCCGCGTGGTCTTCGGACGCGGCGTCGGCGACGAGGACGCGGCGCGGATCGCCGACAGCTGGGCGGCCTGCGCGTCCGAGCCCGACGCGGGAGCACGCGACGTCCTCGCCGAGGTGGGGCACGACCCCTCCGTCCCGGTCGACGGCTCGCCCCGGGTCTCGAGCGCCACGCTCGCGCAGCTCGAGGAGTCCCTGACCTCGACCCTGACCCTCGAGGCGATCGGCGCCAGGCGCGCCGACCTGCTGATGCTCCACGCCTGCGGGATCTCCGACGAGTCCGGCCGCGTGCTGGCCTTCGTCGCCGCCTCCGGGACCGGCAAGACCACCATCGCCCGGACGCTCGGGTCCCGCTTCGGCTACGTCACCGACGAGACGGTCGGCGTGACCCCGGAGGGGCGCGTCCTGCCCTATCCCAAGCCGCTGTCGGTGAAGCCGCTGACCGGATCGGCGCCGAAGGCGCAGCTGGCCCCCGGGTCGCTCGCCCTCCGACCGGTCCCGGAGGCGCCCCTGCGGCTGGCGGGCGTCCTCCTGCTCGAGCGCCGCGACGGCGTCGGGACGCCCTTCCTCGAACACGTCGACCCGGTCGACGCGATCGAGGACCTGCTGCCGCAGACCTCCTACCTCTCGGCCCGCCCGCGGCCGATCGCCGATCTCGTCCGCACCCTCTCGGCGCTGGGCGGCGTCCGGCGACTGGTCTACTCCGAGGCCGCGAGCGTGGTGCACCTGGTCGAGGAGGTCTTCGCGTCCCTCGGCGCCGAGGCCCCGTCCGCCTGGTCCGAGGTGGTCTCCGTGCCGCTCTACGCCGTGGGCGAGGCCCTGCCCGGCACCGTCCTGCGCACCCCTGCGGACGACGCGGTGGAGCTCGCCGACGGCCAGCTGCTCGTGTTCTGCGGCGGCACCCTCGTGCGCCTGTCCGGCATCGGCCCGACGATCTGGCGCCACGCCGGCCGGGGCTCCGATCTGCCCGGTCTCGTCGCCGCGGTGCTCGAGGAGGCGGGCCCGCCGCCCGCCGGCGTCGATGCGGAGGCGGTCGTCGAGTCGGCGGTCGTCGAGCTCGAGGGCCTCGGAGTGATCACGAGAGGGACTCCGCCGGAGCCCACCCCCGACGGGTGGCACGGTTGACGCGCCTGGCGCCGAGGGCGCGGAAGCGCTGTGTCAGAATTCGGAAGAACCCGTCTCCGGCGCCCGCCGCGTGATCCGTACCAGCGAAGGAAATCTGACTCTGTGGAACTTCGAGACGTCCTCCGGCTCCTGCGCGACCACTGGATCCCGATCGTCGCGGCGATCCTCCTCGGCACTCTCGTCGCCTTCGGCTGGTCGCTGACGCAGAAGCCGCGGTACGTCGCCGACTCGCAGGGCCTCGTCTCCGTCGCCACCACCGGTGCCGACGACAGCCAGGCGATCTACACGCAGCAGATCGCGCAGTCCGTCGCCAAGTCGAGCCTCGCCACCTACGTCCCGATCGCCACCTCGCGCGACGTGGCGCAGATCGCGATCGACAGCCTCGGCCTCGATGTCTCGCCCGCCACGCTGATCTCGGCGATCGCGGTGCAGGCCGACACGGTCGCCCCGGTGATGAAGGTCAGCGCCACCGCCTCCACCCCCGAGGGCGCGCAGAAGCTCGCCGACGCCTGGGTCGCGGCCATCGCCACCAAGGTGCAGCAGGTCAACCAGGAGACGGGCGTCGGCGACACGGTCTCCCTCACCGTCCTGCAGACCGCGGCGCTCCCGTCCTCGCCGGCGTTCCCGAACCTGCGCCTCGTCCTCGCGGTCGGCGCGCTCGCGGGCCTCGTCCTCGGCCTCGTCTACGCGTTCGTCCGCAACACGCTGGACCGGCGCATCCGCACCGCCGAGATGGTCGAGCGCCTGTTCGACCTCCCCGTGGTCGGCACCCTCCCCGTCGACAAGCGCCTCAGCGAGACCAACCGCATCGTCCCCGAGGCCGACACGACCGACTACATCAAGGCCGACGGCAAGCACGCACTCGCCGAGGCGCTGCGCGAGCTCCGCACGAACCTGCAGTTCATGAACATCGACAGCCCGCCGCGCATCATCGTCGTGACGAGCCCGCTGCCCTCGGACGGCAAGTCGACGGTGACCGCGAACCTCGCGGTGACGCTCGCCGCCTCCGGCCAGCGGACCGTCGTCGTCGATGGCGACCTCCGCAAGCCCACCGTCGCCAAGTCGTTCGGCCTTGTTCCCGGCGTCGGCCTGACCGACCTGCTGATCGGCAAGGCGGAGCTGCAGGACGTCCTGCAGCCGTGGGGCCCGTCCGGCAACCTCTGGGTGCTCGGAGCCGGGTCGATCCCGCCGAACCCGTCCGAGCTGCTCGGCTCCAACGGCATGGACATCCTCCTGCACGAGATCGCTCGCGAGGCCATCGTGATCGTCGATGCGCCGCCGCTCCTGCCCGTCACGGACGGCGCCATTCTCACCGCCCGCACCGACGGCGCGCTCGTGGTCATCTCCGCGGGCAGGACGACGACCGACGAGCTGGGCAAGGCGATCCAGAACCTCGAGCGGGTCAGCGGCCACACCCTCGGCGTGATCCTCAACCGCGTGCCCGCGCGCGGCCAGGTCGGCCGGGGCTACGGCTACTACTACACGAGCTACTACGGCTCCGAGCGATCGGGTGCCCGCCCGGACACGGCCGTCGAGCCCGAGCCCGCGTCGACCTCGGCCTGAGCGCCCCGCGATGATCTTCCCGGGAGACGACTCCGCCCGCCCCGCCCGCCGGAGCTGGCGACCGGACGAACCGGTCGCCGCCTCCGCCGCGCCCGTCTTCACCGTGCTCTCGGTCTGCACCGGCAATATCTGCCGGTCGCCGATGGCGGAGCAGCTGCTGCGCGCCGCACTCGCCGACGCGACCTCACCCGCGGGAGGTCCGCTCTTCGCGTTCACGAGCGCCGGAGTGAGGACGCGCGACGGACTGCCGATGGACCCGGTCTCGGCCCGCTTCTCGGCTCAGCACGGGGGAGACCCGGCCGCGCACACGAGCGCGGTGCTCGGCGACGCGATCGTCGGCGACGCCGACCTCCTGCTCACGATGACGCGCGACCACCTGGTCGACGCCTCCCGGCGCTTCCCGTCGCTCCTCCTCCGCGGCTTCACGCTGCTCGAGTTCGCCCGCGTGCTGCCGTTCGTGCTGCGGGAGGTGCCGCTGCCGACGGTCGAGGACCCCGCCGCGCGGCTCCGCGCCGTCGTGCGGCTCGCCGCCGCCCACCGCGGGCGCGCCCCGCGGGGCGAGGGCGGCGACGACATCGAGGACCCGATCGGCCGCAGCGAGGCCGTGCACGAGCGCGTGGCGGCGCAGATCGCGGCGGCTGTCGCCGACCTCTCCCGTGATCTGAGAGCATTGGCGCGGCGGTAGTCGCGCGTCCGCGGGCGCGCTGACGCCTCGCCGCATCGCATCGCTCCTCCTCACCGTCGCGACCGCGACACGAACCCGCCACGATTCGGAGAACCCCTGTGAAGCTTTCTGTCATCGGCTGCGGCTACCTCGGTGCCGTCCACGCTGCCGCCATGGCCGAGCTCGGCCACGACGTCATCGGCATCGACGTCGACCAGAAGAAGATCGACGCCCTGGCCGCCGGCACCGCGCCGTTCTTCGAGCCCGGCCTCCCGGAGCTGCTGTCCTCCGGCGTCGCCTCCGGGCGCCTGCGCTTCTCGACCGACATGGCCGACGCCGCCGGTGCCGCCGTGCACTTCGTCGCCGTCGGCACCCCGCAGAAGCCGGGCGAGAACGCCGCGGACATGACCTACGTCGACTCGGCGATCGACGGTCTCCTGCCCTACCTCGAGGCGGACTCCCTCGTCGTCGGCAAGTCGACCGTCCCCGTCGGCACCGCCGCCCGCCTGGCCGACCGCATCGCCTCCTCCGGTGCGACCCTCGCCTGGAACCCCGAGTTCCTACGCGAGGGCTTCGCCGTGAAGGACACGATCAGCCCCGACCGCCTCGTCTACGGCGTGCCCGCGGGCGAGGCCGGAGCAGCGGCGAAGGCGACCCTCGACGAGGTCTACGCGACGGCGCTCGCGGCCGAGACCCCGCTCGTGGTCACCGACTACGCCACCGCCGAGCTGGTGAAGGTCTCGGCCAACGCCTTCCTCGCGACCAAGATCTCGTTCATCAACGCGATCGCCGAGATCGCGGAGGTGACCGGCGCGGGCCGAGAAGGCGCGGATGTCCTTCGGGAGGCAGCCGCCTCCGAAGCCGATGCCCGCGTTCAGGAAGCGGCGGCCGATCCGCACGTCGTAGCCGATGGCGTCGGCGAGCTGTGTGACGTCCGCGCCGGTCACCTCCGCGATCTCGGCGATCGCGTTGATGAACGAGATCTTGGTCGCGAGGAAGGCGTTGGCCGAGACCTTCACCAGCTCGGCGGTGG
>NZ_PSVU01000133.1:0-610 GCF_002932515.1 Rathayibacter sp. AY1D5 | reverse complement strand
GCCGGGGCGGGCTCGGGCTCGGCCGGGGCGGGAGCCTCGGCGTCGCTCTCGGCGTCCACCGACGGGGTCGCCTCGTCAGTGGCCTCGGTCTCGGCGGCCTGGACCTCGGGGGCCTCCTCGGCGGGAGCCTCGGGCTCGGACGCCGACGCGGCTCCGGAGCCGTCTCCGATGCGCACCAGCTCGGCGCCGACCTCGACGGTCTCGTCCTCCTGGACGAGGATCTCCTCGATCACTCCCGCGACGGGCGACGGGATCTCGGTGTCGACCTTGTCGGTCGAGACCTCGAGCAGGGGCTCGTCCACCTCGACGCGGTCCCCGACGTTCTTCAGCCAGCGGGTGACCGTTCCTTCCGTGACACTCTCTCCGAGTGCCGGGAGGCTGACGGATTCGCTCATGAGCCTGTCTCCTTAAGACGCTTGTGTTTCGATGTCCAGCTTACTGATGCGGAAGCGGCGGGTCGCCGCACCGCAGTAGTTCTACAGGGCGTGCAGCGGCTTCCCGGCCAGAGCGAGGTGCGCCTCGCCGAGCGCCTCGTTCTGAGTGGGGTGCGCGTGCACGAGGGGCGCGACGTCCTCGGGGTGCGCCTCCCAGTTCACGATGAGCTGAGCCT
>NZ_PSVU01000132.1:0-617 GCF_002932515.1 Rathayibacter sp. AY1D5 | reverse complement strand
AGACGCAAGTCGAAATCGGTGATCCTATGCTGCCAAGAAAAGCATCGACGCGAGGTTCTAGCTGCCCGTACCCCAAACCGACTCAGGTGGTCAGGTAGAGAATACTAAGGAGATCGAGAGAATCGTGGTTAAGGAACTCGGCAAAATGCCCCCGTAACTTCGGGAGAAGGGGGGCCTGAGGCGTGAACGGACTTGCTCCGGGAGCGTTCGATGGCCGCAGAGACCAGTGGGAAGCGACTGTTTACTAAAAACACAGGTCCGTGCTAAGTCGCAAGACGATGTATACGGACTGACGCCTGCCCGGTGCTGGAAGGTTAAGAGGAACGGTTAGCCGCAAGGCGAAGCTGAGAATTTAAGCCCCAGTAAACGGCGGTGGTAACTATAACCATCCTAAGGTAGCGAAATTCCTTGTCGGGTAAGTTCCGACCTGCACGAATGGCGTAACGACTTCCCAGCTGTCTCAACCGCGAACTCGGCGAAATTGCATTACGAGTAAAGATGCTCGTTACGCGCAGCAGGACGGAAAGACCCCGTGACCTTTACTATAGTTTGGTATTGGTGTTCGGTGTGGCTTGTGTAGGATAGGTGGGAGACGTTGAAGCGGGCACGCTAGTGTT
>NZ_PSVU01000131.1:0-622 GCF_002932515.1 Rathayibacter sp. AY1D5 | reverse complement strand
CACCGCCTTCGGACAACCCGAGGACGCCTTCGACCACGTCACCGACCGCGCCGGACACGACCTCCGCTACGCCATCGACTCCACCCGCCTGCGCACCGAGCTCGACTGGCGCCCCCGCTACACCGACTTCGACGCCGGACTCGCCGCCACCATCGACTGGTACCGCGCCAACGAGGACTGGTGGCGCCCCGCGAAGGCCGCCACCGAGGAGAAGTACTCCGCTCAGGAATGAGAGAGGAGAAGCACTCCCCACAGAAGCAGGAATGAGACGCGGAGAGGCAGAGCAACCGTCGGTGACTCATTCTCCTTCTCCAGCTACCCTCTCCGGGGGACGCTCCAGAGGCCGAAACAGGGCCTGACGGGGCCTCCTGTGATTTCGGCGAAACGTGACCTTGCTACGGTTACGCCCGTGCTCATCTCCTCTCCTCCGGCAGCCGCCGCCGGCGGGACCTGCTCCGCTCAGGAACCGCTCCGTGCCTCCGCCGCTCCTGTGTCGAGAGGGCTTCATCTGTGAGGGGCATCATCCTCGCGGGTGGTTCGGGGTCGCGGTTGTGGCCGATCACCAAGGGCATCTCGAAGCAGCTGATGCCGATCTACGACAAGCCGATGATCTACTACCCGC
>NZ_PSVU01000130.1:0-647 GCF_002932515.1 Rathayibacter sp. AY1D5 | reverse complement strand
GGTGGGCGATACCGGACTCGAACCGATGACCTCTTCCGTGTGAAGGAAGCGCGCTACCAACTGCGCCAATCGCCCAGGGGGACGTGCTGGACGACCCGAGAGACGATCGTAGCGGATCCGCGGGGCCCGGATGCACCGCCGACGCCCGCCACGCCCGGGTGAACGGACGGCGACGAGCCGGTTTCGCGCGGAAAGACGCGGATCGGACTCCGAGCGGCGGGATCGGCGTCCGCTCGATTTGGATTCCGGCGCCGCTGTCGTATACATTCTTCTAGGTCGAGCCGGGCAGCGAAAGCGCCGGACAGACAGCAAGACAGCACGACACGCAAAACGGCAACACCAGTACGACCTACATGCGGATGTGGCGCAGCGGTAGCGCATCACCTTGCCAAGGTGAGGGTCGCGAGTTCGAATCTCGTCATCCGCTCGAACACCGGTCCTCGGACCGGCGTCATCGGGACGGCACCCTCGGGTGCCTCCCACCTGGTCGGCCCTCGGGCCGCCGACACCGAATCCCGTACACGGTGGATTGGCCGAGAGGCGAGGCAGCGGCCTGCAAAGCCGTATACACGGGTTCGAATCCCGTATCCACCTCGATCGTTCACCGAACGAGGCGCTCCGCACGGAGCAACGGGCGATTGGCGCAG
>NZ_PSVU01000129.1:0-655 GCF_002932515.1 Rathayibacter sp. AY1D5 | reverse complement strand
GACGTTCGCGCGCACCAGGCGCCAGCCCTCTCTCGAGCGGATCTCGGCCGAGACCGTGGCCGCCATCGTGGACAGCAGGAGCGCGAGGGTCGCGTCGTCACTGAAGTGCGGCGCCTCCTCGAAGGCGAAGCGCACCTGCGACCGCCGGGGCGACCGCGACTCGAGGCGCAGGCAGGCCTGTGCGACCGAGAGGACCATCAGCACCCACGAGCTCGCGACGGCGCGCAGGGCGGCGGCGAGGGAGAGGGGCTCGCGGCGGGACTCCGTCCTCTGCGCGATCGCCACCGTGACCACGATCGCCGGCACCGCCGCCGGCAGCGCCGCCGGCAGCGCCGCCGGCAGCGTCGTGCCGGTCGCCCCGGTCGCTCCCGCCATCCGCGAGAGGAGGCGCCGCTCGCCGCGCGCCTCCTCCTCGGCGGTGCTCCGCAGCGCCTGCTCGTCGAGGCGCGAGTACGAGGCGGCGCTCCAGCCCACGGAGAGGGCGGTGGAGAGCGGCCGGCCGAGCAGAGAGACCGGAACGAGGGTCGCCGTCGCATCGACGGCCCCGTCGCCCGGAGCGAGCGTCCCCGTCGCCAGGACGAGCAGCACCACCATGATCGTGACCAGGAGGCTCACTCTCACCCGGAACAGATCGGAGCGGGATCGTCTGCGCGCG
>NZ_PSVU01000128.1:0-669 GCF_002932515.1 Rathayibacter sp. AY1D5 | reverse complement strand
GTGGCGCACGACGTCGTGGTTCGACAGCACCCAGGTCGACGGGGCGCCGACGGCGGCGAAGGCCTCGACGGAGGAGTCGATGATGTCGCGGAGGGCGGGCGAATCGGGGCTCACGAAATCGATGTCTTCCGTCGGGGGCAGGGGACGAGCGGGCCTCCAGGGAGAGGCACCGCTCGGCTCCGTGAGCGCAGCCTGTGCGAACATCACGAATTCATAAAGGATAACCACGGCCGGCGGGATCCGGCCAGAGGCCGCCGCGCACAGGCGCGATCGGGGCACGACGCGCGGCGAGCCCCGGCGGGATCCTGCGCCGATCCGCCTCTCGGCGCACGGAATCCGTGTCGGCTCGGCCCGGGAGAGCGGTTACACCTCGTCCGCACGCAGGCGGCGCAGCAGATCCTCCAGCTCGGCGAAGAGAGGATCCGGTGCCGCGATGAGCAGGCCGGAGCCGAAGGGCGCGCCGTCGAGTCCCGCGACCCGCGCGCCCGCCTCCTCGGCGATGAGGGCGCCCGCAGCGAGGTCCCACGGGTTCAGGCCCCGCTCGTAGTACGCGTTCAGCTGCCCGGTGGCCACCGAGCACAGGTCGAGCGCCGCCGAGCCGATGCGGCGGATGTCGCGGACCGAGCCCAGGAGCTCCTGCACCACGGCGCCCTGACGCATCCGGCGGCC
>NZ_PSVU01000013.1:0-70939 GCF_002932515.1 Rathayibacter sp. AY1D5 | reverse complement strand
TCGGCCAGGCCTGGCTCATCACGACGCTGCTCGCGGCCGTCGTCACCGTCCTCTGCTTCGCCGTCCGCAACCAGACCGCGCTCGTCTTCGTCACGGGCCTGGCCCTGCTCACGCTGCTGCCGATGGCGCAGCAGGGGCACGCGGCGGGAGCGAGCGGGCACGACGCCGCCGTCACGGCGCTGGGCCTGCACCTCGTCTTCGCGGCGATCTGGCTGGGCGGCCTCATCACCGTCATCGCCCTGCGGCCCCTGCTCGGCGGCTCCCGCCTGCTGCCCGTGATCGAGCGCTACTCCAGCCTCGCGCTCGTGAGCTTCGTCGTGGTCGCGGCGTCCGGGTACGTCAGCGCCGAGCTCCGGCTCGCCACTCTCGACAACCTGCTGACCGGCTACGGGATCCTCGTGCTGGTCAAGGTCGCGGCGCTGGTCGCGCTGGGCCTGTTCGGCGTGCTGCAGCGCCGCTACCTCATCGAGCGGATGCGGAAGGCCGGCGGTGTCGGCGGCCGCAGCTTCTGGTGGCTCGTCGGCGCCGAGATCGCCTTCATGGGGATCGCGTCCGGAGTCGCCGCGGCTCTCGCGCGCACCGCGACCCCGGTCGACCAGATCGCCGCGAGCCAGCTCACGGATCCGACCCCGGCCCAGCTGCTGACGGGCGAGCCCCTGCCGCCGCCCGCGAGCGCGATGAACTTCCTCACGCTCTGGAACATCGACCTGGTCTGGCTCCTGGTCTGCTCCTTCGCCATCGCGTTCTACGTCGCCGGAGTGGTGCGCCTGCACCGCCGCGGCGACCGCTGGCCCCTGCACCGCACGATCCTCTGGATCGCGGGCATGCTCCTCCTGGCCTACATCACGAACGGCGGGGTGAACGCGTACGAGAAGTACCTGTTCAGCGCCCACATGCTCTCGCACATGGTCCTCACCATGGCGGTGCCGCTGCTGCTCGTCCCGGCGGCACCGGTCACGCTCATCGCCCGCGCCGCCGCCCGCCGCACCGACGGCTCCCGCGGTGCCCGCGAGTGGGTGCTGCTCGCCGTGCACTCGCGCTTCGCCACCGCGATCTCGCACCCGATCGTCGCCGCGCTGCTGTTCGTCGGGTCGCTCTGGGGCTTCTACTACTCCCCGCTGTTCCGCTGGGCCACCACGGACCACATCGGCCACGAGTGGATGATCGTCCACTTCCTGATCACCGGGTACCTCTTCGTCAGCGTCCTGATCGGAGTGGACCCGAGCGTGCACCGCGTGCCCTACGCGATGCGACTCCTGCTGCTGCTGGGCACCATGGCGTTCCACGCCTTCTTCGGCCTCGCGCTGATGACGGGGGAGGGGCTGCTCCTCGCCGACTGGTACGGAGCGATGGGCTGGGGCACGTCCGCGCTCGCCGATCAGCAGGCGGCCGGCGGCATCGCGTGGAGCATCGGCGAGATCCCCACCCTCGCGCTCGCGATCGTCGTCGCGATGATGTGGAGCCGCTCCGACGCCCGCGAGACCAAGCGCCGCGACCGCCAGGCCGACCGCACCGGAGAGGCCGAGCTCACGGCCTACAACGACCGCCTGGCCGCCCTCCAGAAGCGCGGCTGATCCGCGCCCGGGCCCCGGGTCCCGGCGGCCCGCGGGTACAGTGGAGCGGTGACTCAGCCGACCCTCTCCGACGAGCAGCAGCGGGTCTTCGACCTCATCGAGAACACGCGCGAGCACCTGTTCGTCACGGGTCGCGCGGGCACGGGCAAGTCCACCCTGCTCAACCACCTGAGCTGGAACACCGACAAGCAGATCGTCATCTGCGCCCCCACCGGCGTCGCGGCGCTGAACGTCGGCGGCCAGACCATCCACTCGCTCTTCCGACTGCCGATCGGCGTCATCGCCGACTCCGACCTCGACCAGCCGCCCGAGCTGCGCAAGCTCCTCAACACCATCGACACGCTCGTCATCGACGAGATCTCCATGGTCAACGCCGACCTGCTCGACGGGATCGACCGCAGCCTCCGGCAGGCGCGGCAGCGGCGCTCCGAGCCGTTCGGGGGCGTGCAGGTCGTCCTCTTCGGCGACCCGTTCCAGCTCGCACCCGTTCCCGGCGATCCGGAGGAGCGCGCCTACTTCGCCGACCGCTACCGCTCGCTGTGGTTCTTCGACGCCCTCGTCTGGCAGGAGGCACCGCTGCGGATCGTCGAGCTCGGCCGGATCCACCGGCAGAGCGACGAGCGCTTCAAGTGGATGCTCAACGCGGTCCGCTTCGGCATGGTGACGAAGGAGATCGCCGACGTGCTGAACGCCGCGGGCGCGCGGACGCCTCCGGCGGACGACGCGATCACGCTCGCGACCCGCAACGACACGGTCAACCGCATCAACCAGGCGGCGCTCGCGCGGCTGAAGGGCCCGCTGAAGACCGCCTCGGCCGAGATCAGCGGCGACTTCGGCGGGCGCGCCTATCCGGCGGACCAGAACCTCGAGCTCAAGATCGGCGCGCACGTGATGTTCCTGCGCAACGACTCCGAGCAGCGCTGGGTGAACGGCACGATCGGCCGGGTGACGAAGGTCGCGGGGACGGTGTGGGTCGAGGTGGACGGCGAGGTCCACGAGGTCGAGCCCGCGACCTGGGAGCGCTACCGCTACTCCTACTCCGCCGCGACGAAGAAGCTCACTCGCGAGATCGTCGCCGAGTTCGCGCAGTTCCCGCTCCGCCTGGCGTGGGCGGTCACGATCCACAAGTCGCAGGGCAAGACCTACGACTCCGCCGTGGTCGACCTCGGGCAGCGCGCCTTCGCCCCCGGGCAGACCTACGTGGCGCTCAGCCGCATCACGAGCCTCGAGGGGCTCTACCTGACGCGGCCGCTCCGGCCGAGCGACATCATCGTCGACAAGGACGTGCTGCGCTTCATGTCCGAACGGCGAGCCGAGCCGGCCGCCGTCGCGGAGGCGTCCGCGGACTGACGCCCCGCGGAGGACGTGGGAGCAGGGGCCTCAGGCCGCCGCGCAGGTCCGGGCGAGATCGCGGAACAGCTCCGTCGTCAGCCGGTACGCCTCCGCGACCTCCGCGATGACCCGCTCGCGCTCCTCCTCGTCCCAGCCCGCGGCGTCGAGCTGCTCGCGGTAGGTGGCGCGGAAGGCCGACGGTGCGGCGATCTCGCCGAAGAGGAAGAAGCCGACGCCGTTGGTCTCGAAGCCGAACCGCCGCTGCAGCAGCCCGCGGACGATCGCGCAGCCGGAGAGGTCGCCGAGGTAGCGCGTGTAGTGGTGGGCGACGAAGCCGCCGCTCCAGCCCGAGGCCACGGTGCGGATCCGGTCGACGTAGGCGCTGGTCGAGGGCAGCGGGCGGATGCGCTCCCGCCAGTCCTCGCCGACGAGGAAGCGCAGGTCCTCCGCGATCGCGGGGAGCCGGGTGAGCTTGGCCGAGAGGAAGGGCTCCGCGACGGGATCGCCGGCCATGTCCTCCGCCACGGCCTCGAGGGCCTCGTAGACGAAGTAGTGCTGCGAGATGAGCGCGATGTAGTCGTCGCGGCTGCCGGAGCCGGTCATCAGCGAGGTCATGAAGGCGGCGCCCTCGTCGTCCGCGCCGGACTGCCCGATGCGCAGGCGCAGGGCCTCGGAGAACGGGATGACGTTCGACACGGTGGCCTCCCTCGGCGATTGAGGTCTGCCTTACCTTAGCCGAGCGGAGCCGCTGGGACCAGAGGCGTCAGTGCCCGTGTCCGCCGTCGACGACGGAGTGCATCATCCCGCCCATGTCGCCCGACCCGCCCGAGGAGGCGGCCATGGCGGGGGTGGCGAGGGCGGAGACGGTGAGCGCGCCGGCCAGGAGCCCGACGAGAGCTCGCGACGGGGAGACGGCCTTCTCCTCGACGCGCGGAGAGCGGAGCGAGACGGCCACCACGGCGACCGCGATCAGCTGGAGGACCGCGGCCGCCAGCGCGGGGAGGGGCTCGGCGAGTGCGCCGAGGGCCAGAGCGAGGGCGAACGCCGCCAGGGAGGCGACCGCGACGACCAGCGCGGAGCGCAGCACGACGATCCGGCCGCGTGCCAGGACGAGGACCGCCCAGAGGATCTCGACGGCACCGAGCACTCCGATCACCGGGGCCTGCACGCCCTCGCCGCCGGCGGCGAGCGAGAGGTGGACGAGCCCGGCGCCGAGTCCGGCGAAAGCGGCGTTGCAGCGGGCCACGGTGGTCATGGCGGCTCCTTCGCTGGATCGGGGAAGAAGAGGAGGCCCCGGATCGACACACCGCATCGTGTCGTCCGGGGCCGTTCAGTCCGTCCGCCGCGGAAAACGGCGGGCCCACGGCGGACGGAGTAGAGGGGGGCGGCGGGTGCCGCCCGGGTCAGGCGGTGGCGGCGGTGCGCGTCCTCGCCGTCTTCTCGGTGCCGAGTCCGACTCCCAGGAGCACCAGCGCGCTGGCCAGGTGCAGGAAGTGGTCGGCGGTGTTCAGCGCCAGCACGTTCAGGGCGGTGTCGACCAGGAAGAAGCCGACGATGCCGAGCAGCAGGTACACCGCTCCGACAATCACGTTGACGGTCTTCGCCGCGGCGACGGTCGACAGGCCCGCGATCAGCAGCGCGCCTCCGATGAGCAGGTGGGCGATGTTGTGCAGCGGGTTCACCTCGAAGACGCCGAGCAGGAGCCCGCCTTCGGTCGAGAGGAACTGCACGCCTCCGGTCACGACGAAGCCGAGGAGCCCGACGACGACGTAGACGGCTCCGAAGAGAGTCGCCAGCAGTCGATTGGGGGATCTGCGCATGGTCTCTTACCTCCTTCGAGCAGCGCCTCTGCGCTGTACTCCCTCTCTTCGTAACCCGGCGCCTGCCGGTTTGGGAACGGGGTGGACTCCGCCGGTCACGGTCAGGACACGAATCGCGATCGCGCGCTCAGCGGCCCTCTCCGGCCCGACGGAGCCCCCGTACAGTGGTGCCGTTCGCAGACGACGGGGGAGTCGCACGGCATGGGATCTCGCAGACGGACGCGGACGGGACTGCTCGTCGTCCCGGTCCTCGTGCTCGCACTGGCCGGCTGCACGCCCGCCGCCGCCTCGCGCGTGGCGGAGGCGCCCGCGCAGGCGGCGTCGGAGGAGCTCGCCTCCGCCCTGTCGGGGTTCCTCGACGAGACGGTCGGCGTCGCCGGCGCGACCGGAGCGGTCGCCGGGGTCTGGTCGCCGTGGGGCGGCAGCTGGGAGGGCGCGGTCGGCTGGGAGTCGGACGAGCGCACCACCGCCCTCACCACCGACGCGCACCTGCGGCTCGGCACCGGCGGCACCGAGGCTATGACCTGCGACGTGGTCCTCGCCCTCGCCGACTCCGGCCGGGTCGACCTCGACGCCGACGTCGGCGAGACGCTGCGCTCCCTGCCCGGCATCGACGGCCTCACGCTGCGCGAGCTCTGCACGCACACCTCCGGCCTGGCCGACTTCCGCTCGGCGCTCTGGCCGACCGTGCTCCAGAACCCCCCGCGGCAGTGGCCGACGCTCGAGCTGCTCGCCGCGGCCCAGGTGCGCGGCGCCTCGGCCGAGCCCGGAGCGGCGTGGTCCGACTCCGCCACCGGTCCGCTGCTCGCCGGCATCGTCGCCGCGCAGGTGACCGGTCGGAGCATCGGGGAGCTCTACGACCAGTACGTGGTGCCGCGGTACGGGCTGCGCAGCACGGAGCTGCCCGGCGCCTCCGAGGTCGACCTGCCCGCTCCGTCCCCCCGCGGCTACGCGGTCGCGCTGGACCCGGCGACCGGGGAGAAGCGCTGCGACGTGCGGCTCGACGTCACCGCCGCGTCCCCGTCCGCGCTCGGCGCCGCGGGCGGAGCGCTGACCGATCTGGAGGACCTCCGGCGGCTGGCGACGGGTCTCGCGGCCGATCCCGCGGGCGACGCCATGTGGCGGGACCCGGTCGTCCAGGGCCAGGGCCGCGCCGACTACCTCCGCGCCGGGCTCGGGGGGCACGAGGCGGGACCCCTCCGCGGCTTCTCGGGTCTCGCGCCCGGCTTCGTCACCGCGGCCTACTCCGACCCGGTCTCGGGCCTGACCGTGGCCGTCTCGATCAACAGCTCGACGCCTGGCGGCGACTTCGCCGCGACGGTCGCCCGCACCCTGGCAGCCATCGCGGTCGAGCAGGGAGCCGCGGCGGGAGCCGAGGGCCTGCCCCGGCTCCCGTGGACGGCCGACGGCGAGCGCGGCGCCGTGCAGGGGACCCCGACGCGCTGCTGATCCGGCGGCGCCCTACTCTGGTGCCATGCCGATCACTCCCGACACCAAGGACTGGACCTGGGTCCTCGAGCGCCCCTGCCTCGAGTGCGGTTTCGACGCCTCGCTCGTCGACGCCGACGAGGTCGCCGAGCTCATCCGCGAGAACGCCGCCGCCTGGCCCTACGTGCTCGACCGCGACGACGCGGCGGGCCGGCCCGACGACGAGACCTGGTCGCCGCTCGAGTACGCCGCGCACGTGCGCGACGTGCACCGCATCTACCGCACCCGCGTGCAGCTGATGCTCGCCGGCGACGACCCGCTCTACCCCAACTGGGACCAGGACGTCACCGCCGTGGAGGAGCGCTACGACCAGCAGGACCCCGCGACGGTCGGCCGCGAGCTGGTCGAGGCGGCCGAGCGCATCGCCGAGGTGTTCGACTCCGTCGCCGGCGCCCAGTGGCAGCGTCGAGGCCGCCGCAGCGACGGCGCGGCGTTCACGGTCGACACGATCGCCCGCTACTACCTGCACGACGTCCAGCACCACCTGCGCGACGTGCAGGGCTGAGCTCAGGTGTCGATGAGCTGCGGATTGAGGAACGAGAGCGTCCGCGCGTAGGCGAGCGCCGCGGAGGCGGGGCTGACCGCGTCGCGCAGGTTGCCGTTCGCGAAGTGCCGCTGCGTGTCCGGGTAGGTGTGCGCCGTGACCGGCGTCCCCGACTCCTTCAGCCGCCCGACGAACGACTCCGGGTCGTCGCCCGCGGGCCACTCGTCGCTCTGCGCGTAGTGCAGGAGGGTGGGGCACGGGACCAGCACGTGCTCCTCCGCACCGAGGGTGGCGTAGTACGCGACCACCGCGTCCACGAGCCCGGTGCCCGCGGCGAGCAGCCCGAGGCGGCCGCCGAAGCCGAAGCCGATGACGGCGCTGCGCGGCGCCCCGGCCGCGACTCCGGTGCCGACCGCCTCGGCGACGGCGGCGAGGGTGCGGTCCTGCGCGGCCATCGCGGCGAGGTCGCGCGCGTCCTCCGGGGCGAGCGTGGCCCAGCCGTCGTAGAGGTCGGGCACGAGCACGTGGTAGCCGTGCTTCGCCACGGCCTCGGCGAACGGCTCCAGCCACGGCAGGCGCCCGAACACGTCGTGCAGCACGACCACCACGGGCCGGCCGGGGTGCCCGTACTCGAGGGCGACGCCCGGCGACGGGATCTGGACGAGCTCTGTCACCCCTCCACCCTGCCCTCTGCGTCCCGCGATCCCGCGCGCTGCCGCGGATCCGCCCGGCGTGTCGCGTCGAAACGCCGCGCGGGCGCCTCACCGCTCCGCGCGGCCGTGCGGCTCCAGCGGCAGGACGACCTGCTCGCGCAGGTGCTCGTAGACGACCGAGGTGCGCACGTCGGCGACCTCGCGGCGCTGCGTCAGCTCGTCGATGACGAAGGCGTAGAGGTCCTGGTTGTCGCGAACGGCGACGTGGATGATGAAGTCCTCCGAGCCGGAGGTGACGAACACGCCGACCGTCTCGTCGAGGCCGGCGACCCAGTCGCGGAAGGCCTCGATGATCTCGCGCGACGGCGGACGGATGCGGACCGCGATCAGCGCCTGCACGCCGCGCCCGAGGGCCGCGAAGTCGAGAGTGAGCGTCGCGCCGGTGATGACGCCGCGTCGCCGGAGGCTCCTCGTGCGGTCGAGGGCGGTGGTGGGCGAGACGTGCACGGCGGCTGCGAGGTCCCGGTTCGTGATCCGTGCATCCGACTGCAGGACCTGCAGGATCCGGACGTCGAGTTCGTCGAGTGCCGCTCCTGGGCCGTTCTGCTGGTCGTTCATACGGAGATCCTGCCGAAGGGGAGCCCTCCTGCCTACTCTTCGTGACGTCACTGCGCACGAACCGAGGAGCAGCATGACCATCCCCGCCCCCGACGCCGTCTGCTTCCACCCCGACGAGATCGACACCGCCGCGCCCACCCGCTCGGCCCGCCTCAAGTGGGTGGTCGTCGTCGACGAGTCCCTCCCCGCCGGCCGCGCCGTGAACGCCGCGATCTGCGTGGGCGCCGCGACGGCCGCGCACGTCGCGGGACTGCTCGGACCGAGCTCCGCCGACGCGTCCGGATCGCTGCATCCCGGTCTGCCGTGGGCCGGCTGCACGGTCCTCGCCGCCGACGCGGCGACCCTGCTCGCGATCCGCGCGAAGGCCGAGGCGCACGACGGGACGTTCGTCGCCGACATGCCCGCGTCCGCGCAGGCCACCCGGGTGTACGACGAGTACCGGGAGGCGGTGGCGGCGAGCGGCTCCGACGAGCTGCAGTACCTCGCGGTCAGCCTGGTGGGGCCGAGGAACCGGATCGACAGGATCGTCGGGCGGCTGCCGCTGCTGGGCTGACGGATACCGCGGGGCTGCCGGACGCCGCTGCAGCGCCGGAGGAGGAGCCGCTCGCATCGGGCCGGAGGACCGGCCGCAGACGAGGGGAGAGGAGAGCGAGTGACGGGAATCGAACCCGCGCCATCTGCTTGGGAAGCAGAAGTTCTACCATTGAACTACACTCGCGCGGCGCCGCTCGAGCGCACAAGGACATCGTAGCAAGGCCCGGAGCCGGCCCATGCCCCCGGGTCGCGCCACGCCCTAGGATCGCAGCGTGCTCCTCTCCGACCGCGACATCTCGCTCGAACTCGCCTCCGGCCGCGTGGGGCTCGCCCCGCACGATCCGTCGATGCTGCAGCCGTCGTCCGTCGATGTGCGCCTCGACCGCTTCTTCCGGCTGTTCGACAACCACCGCTACCCGTACATCGATCCGGCCGAGGACCAGCCCGAGCTGACCCGCCTGGTCGAGACGCCGCAGGGCGAGCCGTTCATCCTCCACCCGGGAGAGTTCGTGCTCGGCTCGACCTACGAGGAGGTGTCGCTGCCGGACGACGTCGCGGCGCGCCTCGAGGGCAAGAGCTCGCTCGGACGGCTCGGGCTGCTGACCCACTCGACCGCCGGGTTCATCGATCCGGGCTTCACCGGCCACGTCACCCTTGAGCTCAGCAACGTCGCGACGCTCCCCATCACGCTCTGGCCGGGGATGAAGATCGGCCAGATGTGCTTCTTCCGCCTCAGCTCGCCCGCCGAGAAGCCCTACGGCTCGGCGGAGTACAGCTCGCGGTACCAGGGCCAGCGCGGTCCGACCGCGTCGCGCTCGGCGCTCGGCTTCCACCGCACGGACGTCTACACCGACTGACGCCGGCGCAGGGATCAGGGCGCGGGCGTCAGCCCAGCAGGCGGGGGAGCTGCAGCACGAGCCAGGGGGAGAACGCCCAGGGGGTCGAGCGGACGGCGGCGAGCGTCGCCTCGGCGTCGACCCACTCGTAGTCCATGACCTCGTCGAGGCGCGGATCGAGGGCGTCGCGGGTCGACAGCGTCGCCGTGTAGACGGGGCAGATCTCGTTCTCGACGACGCCGGACGCGTCGACCGCGCGGTAGCGGAAGTCCGGCAGGGCGACCTCCAGAGTGGCCAGTCGGGCGCCGAGCTCCCGCTCGGCCCGGCGGACGACGGCGTCCTCGATCCGCTCGCCCGGGGCGGGGTGCCCGCAGAAGGAGTTGGTCCAGACGCCCGGCCAGGTGCGCTTCTCGAGCGCGCGGCGGGTCACCAGCAGCGCGCCGTCCGGGGAGAAGACGTGGCAGGAGAACGCGAGGTGCAGGGGGGTGGCCGTGTCGTGCACGGTCGCCTTGTCGGCGACCCCCACGGCGTTCCCGGCCTCGTCGAGGAGGACCACCTGCTCGATCTGGTCCGTCTGCACAGTGGCGGCTGGCGAAGTCATACCCGCAAGTCAAGCACGCCGCAACACATCAGCCGGCTTATCGTCCTGGTTCTCCCCTTTGTTAGCCTTCCCACGTGGATACGCGCGACCCCGTGGTTCTGTCCCGGTTGAGGCAGGAGCACGTCGATGCCGTCCTGGACAGGTTCTTCTCGTTGGCGAGGTCCCGGGCGGTGCGTCTCGGACCCCGCTACCTGACCCTCTGGCAGACGCTGGAGGCCAACACCCGCGGCGGCAAGCGCTTCCGCCCGCTGATGGTGATCTCGGCGTACGAGGCCCACGGCGGCCAGGATCCGGAGGCCGCCGCCCATCTCGGCGCGGCGTTCGAGCTGCTGCACACCGCGCTGATCGTGCACGACGACGTGATCGACCGCGACTTCGTGCGCCGCGGCGGCCCGAACGTCTCGGGCAGCTACCGCGACGAGGCGACGACCGCGGGGCTCTCCATCCCGATCGCCGAGCACCGGGGCACCTCGGTGGCCGTGATCGCCGGGGACCTCGCCCTCACCGGCGCCCACCGCCTCGTCGAGGGCGTCGGCGCCTCCGACGGCGTGCGGGCCCGCCTGCTCACCCTGCTCGACGAGGCCGTCTTCGCCTCCGCCGCGGGTGAGCTGGCCGATGTGGACTTCTCCCTCATGCCGGGCATGCCCTCGGTCGACGAGGTGCTCGAGATGGAGCGCCTCAAGACGGCCGTCTACTCGTTCGAGGCGCCGCTGCAGGCCGGAGCGATCCTCGCCGGGGCCTCGGACGCCGCGGTGGACGCCCTCGGCGAGTTCGGCCGCTGGATCGGCATCGCCTACCAGATCGTCGACGACCTGCTCGGGGTCTTCGGCTCGGAGGGGCAGACCGGCAAGACCACGCTGGGCGACCTCCGCGAGGGCAAGCGCACCGTCCTCATCGCCCACGCGGCCGGCACGGACTGCTGGCCCGACATCGAGGCGCTGATCGGCGACGAGCACCTCGCGCCCGAGACCGCGGAGAAGGTGCGCGGCATCCTCGAGGAGTGCGGCGCCCGCAGCTACGCCGAGGGGCTCGCGAACCAGTTCGCAGACCGCGCCTGGGCGGCGCTGGAGACGCCCGCGGTGTCGGAGGCCTTCCGCAACGAGGTCCGCCCGCTCGTGGCCAGCGTGGTCGGGCGCACCCGATGAGCGCTGTCCGCCACGCGCGGATGCGTGCGACGATGCGCTCCGCCCGGCCGTGCCCCCGTACGGTGGCACGATGAGCCGCCAGAGCGAACTGTACGACCGCGTCGCGCACGAGTCGTCCGCGCAGGTGATCCGCCGCTACTCCACCTCCTTCGGGCTGGCCACGCGCCTGCTCTCCCCGGGCGTCCGCGAGCGGGTGGAGGACGTCTACGCCCTCGTGCGCGTCGCCGACGAGATCGTCGACGGCGTCGCCGAGGAGGCCCGTCTCGATCGGGCCGCGGTGGAGGAGTCCCTCGACGCCTTCGAGGCCGAGACCGAGCGCGCGCTCGCCTCCGGCTACAGCTCCAACCTCGTGATCCACGCCTTCGCTCGGACCGCGCGGGCGACCGGATTCGGCACCGAGCTCACCCGGCCGTTCTTCGCGTCGATGCGCGCCGACCTCCGCGAGACCGAGCACACCCCCGAGTCCTTCGAGGCCTACGTCTACGGCTCCGCCGAGGTCGTCGGGCTGATGTGCCTGCACGTGTTCCTCGCGGCGCCGGACGCGGGGCTCGTCTCCGAGGCCGCCCGCGAGCGGCTCGTGGCCGGAGCGCGCCGCCTGGGGGCCGCGTTCCAGAAGGTCAACTTCCTCCGCGATCTCGCCGCCGACGTCGACGGCCTCGGCCGCAGCTACTTCCCCGGAGTCGACCCGCGGGCGTTCTCCGAGCGCGACAAGGCCTCGCTGCTCGCCGACCTCGACGACGACCTCGCTGAGGCCGCCGCCATCGTGCCCGAGCTCCCGCGCTCGAGCCGGCGCGCGGTCCTGCTCGCCCACTCCCTCTTCGCCGCCCTGGCCGACCGGATCCGCGCGACGCCCGCCGAGGAGCTCCTCCGCGCCCGCGTCAGCGTGCCCACGGCCGCCAAGGCGGCGCTCGCGGCGAAGGCGGCCGTGTCGACGCTGGGCCCGCGCTTGGGCCCCGGCCCCGTCCGCGCGACCCGCTCGAGGACCGGCCCGCACCGCGCCGTCGTCATCGGCGGCGGGATCGGCGGACTCGCCTCCGCCGCGCTGCTCGCGCGCGACGGCTACGACGTGACCCTCCTGGAGGCGCGCGAGGCCGTCGGCGGCCGCGCCGGCTCGTGGGAGCACGAGGGCTTCCGCTTCGACACCGGTCCCTCCTGGTACCTGATGCCCGAGGTGTTCGACCACTTCTTCCGCCTGATGGGCACCAGCGCCGAGGAGCGCCTCGACCTCGTCACGCTCGACCCCGGCTACCGGGTCTACAGCGAGGGCGTCGACGAGCCGATCGACGTGCTCGCCGACCTCGAGTCGAACCTCGCGCTCTTCGAGAGCATCGAGTCCGGAGCGGGCGAGCGGATGCGCGCGTACCTCGACTCCGCGCGCGACACCTACGAGATGGCCAAGCGCCGCTTCCTCTACACGAGCTTCTCCTCCTTCCTCCCGCTGCTGCGCCGCGACGTGCTCAGCCGGACCGGGAGACTCGGCCGCCTGCTGCTCACGCCGCTCGACACGTTCGCGGCGACGGCGGTCACCGACAACCGGCTGCGCCAGATCCTCGGCTACCCGGCCGTCTTCCTCGGCTCCTCGCCGTTCGCCGCGCCGAGCATGTACCACCTGATGAGCCATCTCGACCTCGCCGACGGCGTGCTCTACCCGATGGGCGGATTCACGAAGCTGATCGAGGCGGTCGCCGACGTCGCCGAGGAGGCCGGCGTCACCGTCCGCACGTCCTCGCCCGCGACGCGGATCCTCACCGCCCGCTCGCCCCGCGGCGGACGCCGCGGCGCCGAGGTCGTCGGAGTCGAGTTCATGGGCCCCGACGGCACGGAGCGGATCCCCGCCGACCTGGTCATCAACGCCTCCGACCTCTTCACCACCGAGCAGTCGCTCCTCCCCGAGGAGCTGCGGACCTACCCGCCCGCCTACTGGGAGAAGCGCGAGCCCGGCCCGAGCGCCGTCCTCGTCCTCCTGGGCGTGCGCGGGGAGCTGCCCGAGCTCGAGCACCACACCCTGCTCTTCACGAAGGACTGGCGCGACAATTTCGACAAGATCTTCGGCGAGCACCCGACCGTCCCCGATCCCGCGTCGATCTACGTCTGCCGCCCGAGCGCGACCGACGCGAGCACGGCTCCGGAGGGGCACGAGAACCTGTTCGTGCTCGTGCCGATCCCGGCCGACACCTCGATCGGCCACGGCGGAGTCGACGGCGCGGGCGACGCGCGCGTCGAGGCCATCGCCGACCAGGCCATCGCGCAGATCGCCTCCTGGACCGGCGCGACCGACCTGGCCGAGCGGATCGTCGTCCGCCGCACCATCGGCCCGGCCGACTTCGAGAGCGACCTCGGCGCCTGGCGCGGCTCGATGCTCGGACCGGCCCACGTCCTCTCGCAGAGCGCCTTCTTCCGCGCCGGGAACGTCAGCAGGCACGTCGACGGACTGCTCTTCGCCGGCAGCTCCACGATCCCCGGCATCGGCCTGCCGATGTGCATCATCAGCGCCGAGGTCATGCTCAAGCGCGTGCGCGGCGACGTGTCGACCGAGCCGCTGCCCGTGCGGGAGGCGCCGTCGGCTCCGGTCGCGCCCGTCGCCGTGGGGGAGTAGGCGTGGGGATCCTCTACCTGCTCGCGCTCCTCGTCTCGATCACCGGGATGATCGTGCTCGACCGCCGCTTCCGGCTGTTCTTCTGGGCGGACGCGCGACGCGCGGCGATCGTGCTGCCCGCGGGAGTCGCGTTCTTCCTGGTCTGGGACCTCGTGGGGATCGGCCTGGGCGTCTTCTTCCGCGGTGAGACCTCCTACATGACCGGCCTGCAGATCGCGCCGGAGCTCCCGGTCGAGGAGGTCCTCTTCCTCACCCTGCTCTGCTACCTGACGATGGATGTGCACGGCTTCCTCTCGCAGCGCGTCTCCCGGCGAGCGGAGGCGCGCGCGTGACCTACCTCCTCCTCAACGCCGTGTTCCTCGCGGTGGTGCTGGTGCTGCTGCTGCTCGCGCTGCGCCGACGCGTCCTGCGCCTGCCCGCCGTCCTCGGCACCCTCGCCGTGCTGCTGGTGATGACCGCCGTGTTCGACAACATCATGATCGGAGTGGGCCTGCTGGTCGCCTACGACGACGACCTGATCTCGGGCATCCGGATCGGTGTCGCTCCGATCGAGGACTTCGCCTACGCGATCGCCGCGGCCCTCGCCCTCCCGGCGCTCTGGAAGCTCCTGCCCTCGCGTCGTCGGAGCGAGCCGTGAACCGGCTGCGCGCGCTGTTCGTCTCGAGCCGCCCGCTGAGCTGGGTCAACACCGCCTACCCGTTCGCGGCGGCGTACCTGCTGACCACCCGCGAGATCGACCTCGCCTTCGTGCTCGGCACGATCTACTTCCTCATCCCCTACAACCTCGCGATGTACGGGATCAACGACGTCTTCGACTACGAGTCCGACCTGCGGAACCCCCGCAAGGGCGGCGTCGAGGGCGCCGTGCTCGACCGGAGCGAGCACCGCGCGACGCTGATCGCGGCGGTGGCCACGAACGTGCCGTTCCTGGTGGCGCTCGTGCTGCTCGGATCCCCGGTCTCGTGGCTGGTCCTCGCGATCAGCGTCTTCGCGGTGATCGCCTACAGTGCGCCGGAGCTCCGCTTCAAGGAGCGCCCGTTCGTCGACTCGCTGACCTCGGCGACCCACTTCGTCAGCCCGGCCGTCTACGGGATCGCCCTCGCGGGCACCGTGGTCACCGGACCTCTCGTGGCGCTGCTCGTGGCGTTCTTCCTCTGGGGGATCGCGAGCCACGCCTTCGGCGCGGTGCAGGACATCCTGGCCGACCGGGCGGGCGGCATCGGCTCGATCGCGACCGTGATCGGAGCGAAGGCGACCACGCGCTTCGCCATCGCCGCCTACGTCGCGAGCGGCCTGCTCCTGCTCCTGCTGCCCTGGCCGGGGACCCTCGCGGCGATCCTCGCGGTGCCGTACGCGGTGAGCATCTGGCCGTACCGGTCGCTCGAGGACGCCGAGGCGGAGCGGGCGAACGCGGGCTGGAAGCGCTTCCTCGCGCTGAACTTCCTGACCGGCTTCCTCGTCACGCTCCTGCTGATCGTGTTCTGGATCGCCACGGTCTGATCCTCGGCCATGGCGCGCGGGGAGGGGCCTCGCCAGCGTCTCCGCGGGCCGGGCCCCGTCAGTCCCGGCGGGCGGGCGGCGCGAGCCGCGGCTCCGGCACGACGGGGGCGGTCGCCGGCGGGCGGCGCACCGGCAGGAGCAGCACCAGCCCCACGGCGAGGACGAGGACGAGCCCGAGGATGCCCCAGTACTGCACGTTCGCCTCGCCGCTGCCCGAGACGGCCGCGGCGATCGAGACGGCGGCCGCGAAGGCGGCGGGCGCGAGGAACGAGGCCGCCCGCCCGGTGGTCGCGTAGAGGCCGAAGATCTCGCCCTCGCGTCCCTCCGGGATGAGGCGGGCCAGGTAGCTGCGGCTCGCCGACTGCGCCGGGCCGACGAATAGGCACAGCAGCAGGCCGAAGATCCAGAACACCGTGCTCCCCCCGTCGTGCAGGACGAAGACGGCGGTGCCGCAGACGACCAGGCCGATGAGCGAGGCGACGATCACGGCCTTGGGGCCGATGCGGTCGTCGAGCGCGCCGACCGAGATGGTCGCCACTCCGGCCACGACGTTCGCGGCGATGGCGAACAGGATCACCTCGCCGGCGTCGAAGCCGAAGGTGCCCTGCGCCAGCACGCCGCCGAAGGTGAAGACCCCGGTGAGCCCGTCGCGGAACACCGCGCTGGCGATGAGGAAGGCCACGGTGCTGCGGCTCTCGCGCCAGAGGGCGGCGACCTGCGCGAAGAGCGCGCGGTAGGAGGCGATCACGCCGACGCGCTCCGCCCGGCTCGCGCGCGCCGGCGTCTCCGGCACCGCGACCAGCACAGGGAGGGCGAAGACGGCGAACCACACGCCGGCGACCAGGATCGAGACGCGCACGTCGAGGCCGTCGTCCCCCGTCACTCCGAAGAGCCCGACCTCGGGCGAGATGAAGCCGAAGTACACGATCAGCAGCAGGACGATCCCGCCCACGTAGCCCATGCCCCAGCCGAAGCCGGAGACGCGGCCGATGGTCGCCCGGGTCGAGACCTGGAGGAGCATCGCGTTGTAGTTGACGCTCGCGAACTCGAAGAAGACCGTGCCGACCGCGAGCAGTCCGAGTCCCAGCCAGAGGACGGCCGGGTCGGGGCGCACGAGGAACATCAGCAGGATGCAGAGGACGACGACGGCGGAGTGGATCCCCAGCCAGAGGCGGCGGCGCCCGCCGAGGTCGGCCCGGCGGCCGGTGATCGGCGCGATGACGGCGACGACCACGCCGGCGGCGGCGAGGGACCAGCCGAGCGCGGCCGAGACTCCGCTCGAGGTGCCGAAGAGCCCGTCGGTGGTCAGGTAGACGGTGAAGACGAAGGTGGTCACCACCGCGTTGAAGGCCGATCCGCCCCAGTCCCACAGGCCCCAGGCGAGGACGGGCCAGCGGCCGGTGCGCGTCGTCATGGGCCCACCGTAGGGGGAGGAGGTGAACGGCCGGAAGCGGCGGGACCCGCGAGTCTGAGAGTTGAGCCGATGCGACTCAACTTCTCGCCTCCGGACTTGACGCGAGACGACGGATGCGTAAACTTGAGCGTGCGGGGCTCAACTCCCGCAGAGGATTCCGCACCACCCGTCAACTGACCGGCAGCCGCCCGCGCGACGCCGATCGCGAAGGAGAACAACGCATATGTCCCGTGCCGTAGGCATCGACCTGGGAACCACCAACTCTGTCGTGGCCGTCCTCGAGGGAGGCGAGCCCACCGTCATCGCCAACGCCGAGGGCTTCCGCACCACGCCGTCCGTCGTGGCGTTCACCAAGGACGGGGAGGTGCTCGTCGGCGAGACCGCGAAGCGCCAGGCCGTCACCAACGTCGACCGCACCATCGCGTCGGTCAAGCGCCACATGGGCACCGACTGGACCTTCGGCGTGGAGGACAAGAAGTACACCCCGCAGGAGATCTCGGCCCGCATCCTGGGCAAGCTCAAGCGCGACGCGGAGCAGTACCTGGGCGACAAGGTGACCGACGCGGTCATCACCGTCCCGGCCTACTTCAACGACGCCGAGCGCCAGGCGACCAAGGACGCCGGCGAGATCGCCGGCCTCAACGTCCTGCGCATCATCAACGAGCCCACCGCGGCCGCGCTGGCCTACGGCCTCGACAAGGGCAAGGAGGACGAGCTCATCCTCGTCTTCGACCTCGGCGGCGGAACGTTCGACGTCTCCCTCCTCGAGGTGGGCAAGGACGACGACTTCTCGACCATCCAGGTCCGCGCGACCTCGGGCGACAACCGCCTCGGCGGCGACGACTGGGACCAGCGCGTCGTCGACCACCTGGTCAAGCGCTTCAAGGACTCGACCGGCGTCGACGTCTCGAAGGACAAGATCGCTCGCCAGCGCCTCAAGGAGGCCGCGGAGCAGGCGAAGAAGGAGCTCTCCTCGAGCACCTCGACCAGCATCCAGCTGCCCTACCTCTCGCTCACCGAGAACGGTCCGGCGAACCTCGACGAGACGCTCACCCGCGCCAAGTTCGAGGAGCTCACCAGCGACCTGATCGAGCGCACCCGCAAGCCCTTCACCGACGTCATCGCCGAGGCGGGCGTCAAGGTCGAGGACATCGCTCACGTGGTCCTCGTCGGCGGCTCGACCCGCATGCCGGCCGTCGCCGAGCTCGTCAAGAAGCTCACCGGGGGCAAGGAGCCCAACAAGGGCGTCAACCCGGACGAGGTCGTCGCCGTCGGCGCCGCGCTGCAGGCCGGCGTCCTCAAGGGCGAGCGCAAGGACGTCCTCCTGATCGACGTGACCCCGCTCTCGCTGGGCATCGAGACCAAGGGCGGGATCATGACGAAGCTCATCGAGCGCAACACCGCGATCCCGACCAAGAGGTCCGAGACCTTCACCACGGCCGACGACAACCAGCCGTCCGTCGCGATCCAGGTCTTCCAGGGCGAGCGCGAGTTCACCCGCGACAACAAGAACCTGGGCACGTTCGAGCTGACCGGCATCGCGCCGGCCCCGCGCGGCATCCCGCAGGTCGAGGTCACCTTCGACATCGACGCCAACGGCATCGTCCACGTGTCCGCGAAGGACAAGGGCACCGGCAAGGAGCAGTCGATGACGATCACGGGCGGCTCGTCGCTGCCCAAGGACGACATCGACCGCATGGTCCGCGAGGCCGAGGAGCACGCCGCCGAGGACAAGGCCCGCCGCGAGGCCGCCGAGATCCGCAACAACGCCGAGACCCTGGCGTACTCGATCGACAAGCTGATCAAGGACAACGAGGACAAGCTGCCCGAGGACGTCAAGTCCGAGGTGCAGGGAGACGTCGACGCGCTGAAGACCGCGCTCGCCGGCGACGACGACGCGGCCGTCAAGACCGCGTTCGACGCCCTCAACGCCTCGCAGACCAAGATCGGCCAGGCGATCTACTCCCAGGACCAGGCCGCGCAGAGCGCCCCCGCGGACGCTCCGGCCGACGGTGACAAGAAGGACGACGAGGACATCGTCGACGCCGAGGTCATCGACGAGGACGAGCCGAAGGACACGAAGTAGCCATGGCAGCCGAGAACGAGCCCCAGGACCTCCCCGAGGAGCAGCCGGCCACCGGCGGCGAGGCGGGAGCCGAGGCGGCGCAGGACGCCCAGGACCAGGAGGGCCTCATCGAGGCCGAGGGGCCCGACGTCGAGACCAGCCTCTCGGACGCCGACCTCTCGTTCCTCTCGGGACAGTCCAGCGCCGAGACGCTCGCGGCCGAGCACCTCGCCGACCTCCAGCGGGTGACCGCCGAGTACGCGAACTACCGCAAGCGAACCGAGGCCAACCGCCAGGTCGACAAGGAGCGCGCGATCGGCGACGCGGTGAAGGTCATCCTGCCCGTGCTCGACGACCTCGACCGCGCCGAGAAGCACGGCGACCTCGCCGAGGGCGGGCCCTTCACGGCCATCGCGCAGAAGCTTCGCGGCGGAGTGGAGAAGCTCGGCCTGGTGAAGACCGGCGCCGTGGGCGACCTGTTCGACCCGAACATCCACGAGGCGATCTTCCAGCAGCCCACCCCCGGCGCCGAGACCTCCACGGTCGCGGACGTCGTCGAGGCGGGCTACTACCTCGGAGGCTCGCTGCTGCGGGCCGCCAAGGTGGTCGTGGCAGTCCCCGCCGACTGACCCCGCCACCGGCACCACCACCGCGGAGGACCCCGCCCCGCTCGGCAGCACGCTGCCGGACCGGGGCGGGGTCCCTCGCCGCATTCGACACAGGAAGAGGCACATGGCCAGCCAGGATTGGTTCGACAAGGACTTCTACAAGGTCCTCGGCGTGTCCAAGGACGTCTCCGCCGCGGACCTGAAGAAGACCTACCGCAAGCTCGCCCGCCAGTTCCACCCCGACTCCAACCCGGGGGACGCGAAGGCCGAGGCGCGCTTCAAGGAGATCAGCGAGGCGTACACCGTGCTCTCGGACGCTGAGCAGCGCAAGGAGTACGACCAGATCCGCGCCATGGGCGGCGGAGCGCGCTTCACCGCGGGAGGCCAGCCCGGAGGGTTCGACGACGTCTTCGGCGGCATGTTCGGCCAGGGCGGGCGCACCTCCTACAGCACCCAGCAGGGCCCGCCGCCCGGCTTCGAGGACATCCTCGGCGGCATGTTCGGCGGCGGAGGCAGCCGCTTCGGCCAGCCCAGCGGCGGCTACCGCGGCTTCGGCGGCCCGCAGAAGGGCGCCGACGTCACCGCCAGCACCACCATCGACTTCCGCACCGCGACCCGGGGTGACACCGTCCAGCTGCAGACCGGCGACGGGCGCACCCTCTCGGTGCGCATCCCGGCCGGCGTGGCCGACGACCAGAAGATCCGCGTCCGCGGCAAGGGCCGCCCCAGCCCGGACGGCGGCGATCCCGGCGACCTGGTGCTCACCGTCTCGGTCCGCAAGCATCCGGTGTTCGAGCGCGACGGGCTGAACCTGCGCGTGACGGTCCCCGTGACCTTCGTCGAGGCCGTCTTCGGCGCGACGATCGAGGTGCCGACCCTCGGCGGCGAGCCCGTCAAGCTCCGGGTCGCCGCAGGCACCCCGAGCGGCCGCGTCCTGCGCGTCAAGGGCCGCGGCGTCACGACCCCCAAGGGCACGGGCGACCTGCTCGCCGTCCTGCAGGTCGCCGTCCCGAGCCACCTGTCCGCCGCCGCCCGTGAGGCCCTCGAGGCCTACGCCGCCGCCGAGCCGGACGAGGACCCGCGCGAGGACATCCTGGAGAAGGCCCGCTACTAGCACCGGATCGGCGCGACCGGTCGGAGGAGGAGACATGGACGAGAACACGCCCGTCTTCGCGATCGCCGTCGCCGCCGAGCTGGCGGGGATGCACCCGCAGACCCTGCGGCAGTACGACCGGCTCGGGCTCGTGAGCCCGACCCGCACCGCGGGCAAGTCGCGCCGCTACTCGATGCGCGACGTGGTGCAGCTGCGCGAGGTCGCCCGGCTCTCCTCCGAGGGCGTCTCTCTCGAGGGCATCGCGCGCATCCTGCAGCTCGAGAACCAGGTGCAGTCGCTCTCGCAGCGGGTGCGCGAGCTGGAGTCGGCGCTCGCCGATGAGCTCCTGAACCGGCCGGGCCGCCGCGTGTTCGCCGCCGGACTCGAGGGGGACGTGGTCACTCTGCGCCACGGCACGCGCGCGCAGCGCCGGACCGAGCTGGTCGTCTGGCGCCCCGCGCCACGATCAGAGGCCGACGACGACGCCACGCCCTGAACGAGGGGTAGCCTGACCGGGCGCCGCCCCGTCATCGCGGCGCCCGTCCCTCCGCTCGGGGCGGAGAGCAGGAGGACCGCCGTGGACCACGACAGCAGCACCCCGCGCGACGAGCGCGACGCCCGCCGGGAGCAGGCCGCCCAGGAGCAGGCGTCGGACGCCTCGCGACAGGAGCAGGCCCCGGACGCCACGCGCGCGTCCCGCAGGACGCCCGTCGTCCCCGACAACGGGTTCTCCCGCGAGTCCTACGCGATCCACGCCGCCCGCAGCGACCTCCCCCTCTTCTCGGATGCGCTGAACGCCGGCCGCGACGACTCCGGCTGGCTGTCGTCGCTCTCGAGCACCCTCGCCGGTCCCACCGGGCCGGTCGGCTCCCCGGACTCGGCCGCCGAGACGGCGCAGGCCGCGCTCGACCGCCGCACTCGCCGTCGGAGCGACGAGTCCGACTCCTGAGCCGCGGCTCCGGCTAGTCGCGCAGGCGCGTCGCGGCCATCCGGGCGTCGACCAGGCGGCCGCCACTGAGGCGGGCGAGGATCACGGAGCCGAACGGCAGCGCGCGCACGAGGGGCAGGCCCTCGACCCGTTCCTCGTCCGTGTAGCCGAGGAGGACGTACATCCCGACCACGGCGATCGCGGCGATCGTCGCGACCCGCGCCGGGATCTGGTCTATCGTGCCGCCTCCGCCGTCGATCGGCTCGGCGAGCGTGACGCACATGAGGAAGATCGACGCGTAGACCGCCAGGTGCACGTGGGAGCGGCTCCACGGGCGCGCGAGCGCGGCGATCGGCAGGATCCAGAGGGCGTACCAGGGGTGGATGGCGGTCGACGCCGTCACGAACGCGAGCAGCGCACCGGACAGGCGGGCGAGCGGATCGATGGAGCGCCGCGACAGCATGAGGCGCGCAGCGATCAGGCCGGCGAGCCCGAGCGCGAGGATCTTGACCACGGCGATCGCCGCGGCGGGGTCGTGACCGGTGAACTCGACGGCGCGGGAGACCGAGACCGTGACGAACGACATCGGCGCGTACCAGTGCAGAATCGAGCCGGGCACGACCATCGCCGCGACCCAGCCGACCCCGACGCCCGCGAGCAGCCCGACGGCGACCACGAGGCCGAGCGCTCCGGCGCCCGTCCAGAGCCAGCCGCGGGTGCGCTCACGCCACGTCGCGTCGTGGCGCAGCCACAGGAGCGCGAGCACGGGGAGCGCGATCACGGCGATCGGCTTGATCGCGATCGCTCCGGCCATCAGCACGACGGCGGCGATGCGCCGGTCGGTCTGGGCGTAGTAGAGCGACGCGAGGATGAGCGCCAGCATCACGGAGTCGTTGTGGCCGGCGACGACGAAGAGCACGAGGGTCAGCGGGTTGGCGACGATCGTCCAGGCGGTGAGCGGGACCGAGAGGCCGCGCAGGCGCGCCAGGCGGAGCGCGTAGACGGCCATGACGCCCACGCCCGCGACCGACACGGCGCGGAGCATCGCGATCGAGAGCTCCGGTGCGCCGTAGCCCGCGAACTGCACGGCGGTGCGCTCGATCAGGAGGTAGAGGGGCCCGTAGGGCGTGGGTGTGTCGGCCCAGAGCGGGTCGACGCCGAGGTCGAACCAGCCCGGGAGCGTCGCGACGCCGTGGGTGTAGGGGTCGATGCCCTGGGTCATCAGGCGACCCTGCGCCACGTAGGAGAACATGTCGTGGCTGAACAGCGGCACCGTCACGAGGAGCGGAGCGGTCCAGGCGAGGGCCGCCACCACGATGGTGCGGACGGAGCCGGGGCCCGCCGCGAGAGCGACCGTGCGCAGGCGGAGCCACGCGATCAGCAGCAGCATCCCGCCGCCCACGACGAGGGCGCCGCTGGACTCGGTGAGCCAGCCCGTGGCGCGGATCGAGGCGACGAGAGGCCAGTCGCGGATGGGCGAGCCGGCGGGCAGGTAGCCCACGCCGAGCGAGCCGAGGAGGATCGCGATCGAGCCCAGCAGGCCCGTCGCCAGCGGTGCGGCCTCCATGAAGCGGAGCCGCGGTCGGCGCTGCCGTCCCGTTGCCCGGGCCGTGTCCGGCCGCTCGATCGTCCCCCGTGAAGCCATCGGAGCCACGCTAAAGGATGGGACTCCGAAGTGCATGGACGGCCGGTGAACGGTTGATCAGTCGGCGCTCAGGTTGTACAAGGACCCGCACGCGCACCGATCAGGGCAGGCGCGGCACCGGGGCCGGCTCCGCGAAGCGCAGCTGGTTGCCGAACGGATCGATCACGTCGAGCGCGAAGCCGAACGGCGTGCGGGTGATCCGCGGGTTGAGGTAGGGGTACGCCTTCGCGTCGAGCTCGGCGTGCAGTTCGCGGACACCGCGGAGGGCGACGTGCACCGCGGCGCCGGGACTGCCGTCGCGGTGGTGCTCGCTGAGGTGCAGGCGGAGCCCCGAGCGCGACACCTGCAGGTAGAGGGGGGCGTCGAGCGCGGCGCGGTGCTCCCAGTCCACCTCGAAGCCGAGGTAGTCGACGTAGAACTCGCCCGCCTTGGCGACCGAGAAGATCCGCAGGATGGGCACGGCCGCCTCCAGCCGGACCGGCTCGAGCCGGTCCGGCTCCTCCGCGCTCGACCGGTCCCGTGCACGCCGTCTCGTCTCCACGCCACGAGGCTAGCCGCCCCGCGGTCGGCCCGGCGCCGGCGGGTCAGTCGACGAGATCGAGAGCGCGCAGCAGCCGGAGGGTCTCGACCCCGGCGGGCGGGCAGCGGCCCGCATCGGAGCCGTCGACCCAGTGCAGCGAGTCGATCTCGCCGCTCGGGCGCGCCTCCCGGTCGAGCTCGGCGGCGAAGACGCTCATGTGGACCTCCCGCCCCTCCGGCTCGCCGTGCGCCTGGGTGCGGACGGTGAACAGGGGCTCGAGGCCGAGCGCGACGGCGCCGAGCTCCTCGCGGGCCTCGCGGGCCGCCGCCTCGATCCCGCTCTCGCCCTCGTCGACCTTGCCGCCGGGGAGGTAGAGGACGTCGCGGCCCCGCGCCGTGACCATCAGGACGCGCCGGTCGCGGAGGACGGCGACGGCGGACACGACGATCGGCGGGAGGGTGCTCATCCGCTCATCATGCCCGCCGCGGGCGGACCGTCGCGGCGCCCCCGCGGCTACCATGGGGGCACACCAGAAGGACGCGCGCAGCCGGCGCGCGCCGGGGCCCCGTGCGCCCGAACAGCTGAGGAGCAACCCGTGGCAGAACCCACCACCCTCGACAAAGTCATCACCCTCGCGCAGCACAGGGGATTCGTCTTCCCCTCGGGTGAGATCTACGGGGGCACCCGCTCCGCGTGGGACTACGGGCCGCTCGGCGTGGAGTTCAAGGAGAACATCAAGCGCCAGTGGTGGAAGACCTTCGTGCAGGGCCGGGGCGACGTCGTCGGCCTGGACTCCGCGGTCATCCTGCCCACGGCGATCTGGCACGCCTCGGGACACGTCGGCGTCTTCTCGGACCCGCTGACCGAGTCGCTGATCACCCACAAGCGCTACCGCGCCGACCACCTCTTCGAGAAGTACGAGGAGGTCAACGGCCACCCGCCCGTGAACGGCCTCGCCGACATCCCGGACCCGGAGCACCCCGACAAGGTCGGCCAGTGGACCGAGATCAAGCAGTTCTCGGGCCTGATGAAGACCTACCTCGGCGTCGTCGACGACGAGTCGGGGCTGCACTACCTGCGTCCCGAGACCGCCCAGGGCATCTTCACCAACTTCGCGAACGTGCTGCAGAGCGCCCGTCGCAAGCCGCCCTTCGGCATCGGCCAGATCGGCAAGGCGTTCCGCAACGAGATCACCCCCGGCAACTTCATCTTCCGCACCCGCGAGTTCGAGCAGATGGAGCTCGAGTTCTTCGTCGAGCCCGGCACGGACGAGGAGTGGCAGGAGACCTGGATGCAGCTCGCCTGGGACTGGTTCGTCGGGCTCGGGATGAACCCCGAGAACATCCGGCAGTACGAGCACCCGAAGGACAAGCTCTCCCACTACTCCAAGCGCACCGTCGACATCGAGTACCGCTTCAGCTTCGCCTCGGGCGAGTGGGGCGAGCTGATGGGAGTCGCGAACCGCACCGACTACGACCTCAAGACGCACATCGAGCACTCGGGCAAGGACCTCTCGTTCTTCGACCAGAACAAGAACGAGCGCTACGTGCCGTTCGTGATCGAGCCGTCGTTCGGCCTCACCCGCGCGCTCATGGCGTTCCTCGTCGACGCCTACGAGGAGCAGGAGCTGCCGCCGAACGCCAAGGGCAAGGTCGAGACGCGGACCGTGCTGCACCTCGACCCGCGCCTGGCGCCGGTGAAGGTGGCCGTGCTGCCGCTCTCGCGCAACGAGGCCCTCTCGCCGCTCGCGCGCCGCGTCGCCGACCAGCTGCGCCAGCTCTGGAACGTCGACTTCGACGACTCCGGAGCGATCGGCCGCCGCTACCGCCGCCAGGACGAGATCGGCACCCCGTACTGCGTGACCGTCGACTTCGACTCGCTCGAGGACGACGCCGTGACCGTCCGCGACCGCGACACGATGAAGCAGGAGCGCATCCCGCTCGAGCAGCTCGAGTCGTACCTCTTCACCGGGCTCCGCGGGGCCTGACGCTCCTCCCGGGACGCCGCCGACCGGACGGGCCGGCGGCGTCCCGGAGGGCGCGGACCAGCCGGCCCTGCGGTCAGCGCTCGCGGGCGAGCAGGGCGAAGACGAGGGTCGAGGTCCACTCGCCCTTGCAGAACTCGTCCTCGCGGTGGTGCGCCTCGAGGCGCATCCCGAGGCGCTCGCAGAGGCGGGCGGATGCGGTGTTCCGGGCGTCGAGCTGCGCGATCACGCGGTGCGCGCCGAGGGTGTCGAACGCGAGGTCGAGCAGCGCCCGGGCGGCCTCGGTCGCGTAGCCGCGCCCCTGCGCCTCGGGGTGCAGCACCCAGCCGACCTCGACCGCCTCCTGCTCGACGGACGTCGCGATGAGAGTGAGGTCGCCGATCATCCGCCCGGCGAGGACGCCCTCCCGGGGGACGATCGCCAGCACGGCCACGTCGCCGTCGGCGGCGAGCCGTGTCGAGGGGAGGCGGCGCTGCAGGTGCGCCCGCGACTCCTCGGGGGTGCGCACCGGCCAGCGGAGGAACCGGACGGCGTCGGCGTCGCCCTGGTAGCCCGCGTGGTCCTCGGCGTCCTCCGGTCCGAGGGGACGCAGGAGCAGGCGCTCGGTGAGCAGCGGCGCGGAGCGCAGCGGCTCCGCGTCGAAGGGGAGCCGGAGGCTCACGCGGTGGCGGCGTCCGCGTCGGGGCGCGCGGCGGCGGCGGGCTCGGCCGGGACCTCGATGCCGAAGAGGGCCTCGAGCCCGGTGAGGTACGCCTCCTGGGCTCCGGCGCGCGCGTAGTCGCGGGCGCGGACGCTCGGGGTGTGCAGCAGGACGCCGGCGAGGTGGCGGAGCGCCTGCTCGGTGCGGCCGTCCTCGTCGCCGCGCGAGCGGGCCCGCTCGATCTCGGCGTCGAGCGCGTCGAACACGTGGGCGCGCAGGGCGACGACGGCCGGAGTGAGGCTCTTCTCGTCGGCGACGTCCGAGAACTTCCGGGCCGCCTTGTCGACGAGCGCGCGCGCCTGCTGCGACGCGTCGAGCACATCGAGAGGCGCGTGCAGGCTGATCGTCTCGAGGTCGAGGAGCTCGACGCCGGCGACCGAGGTGACGTCGGAGGCGACGTTGCGCGGCAGGCCCAGGTCGATCACGAGCTGGCGCTCGCGGGAGAAGCCCTGGAGGCGCCCGGCGGCGAGCAGGGCGGCATCGAGCACCGGCTCCTGGGTCGTGGTGCAGGTGATGACGATGTCGGCCGAGACCGCCTCGAGCGGGAGATCGGAGGCGGCGATGGGCCGGAGCGAGCGTCGGGCGGCGAAGCCCTCGGCGCGGCCGGAGGGGGAGTGCACGGCGATGTCCACCACTCCGCGGTCGCGCAGGGCCGCGACGGTCGCCCGCGCGTAGCTGCCGGTGCCGACGAGGAGGACGTGGGCGGCCCGCCAGTCGGTGACGCGGCTCGCGGCCAGGTCGAGCGCGAGGCGCACGATCGAGCGGCCGGCGCTGCCGAGGCCGGTGCGGTTCTTGATGCCGCGCGAGGTCTGCGAGGCGCGCTGGAACAGGCGCTCGAGCTCGGAGGAGGTGGTGCCGAGGCGGCGTGCCTCCTCGAGGGAGCGGCGGACCTGGCCCGCGATCTCGCCCTCGCCGACCACGACGGACTCGAGCCCGCTGGAGACGGCGAAGAGGTGCTCGGCCACCCGGTCGCCCGAGACGACGTCGACGCTCCCGCGCAGCTCGTCCTGCTCGACGCCGGTCGCGGCGCTGACGGCGGCGGTGGCGGCCTCGACGGCGACGGCCTGCGCGGCGGTCAGCGGCTCCTCGATGTCGAGGTAGGCCTCGAAGCGGTTGCAGGTCGCGACGACGACGGCTCCGGAGACGAAGTCGATCCCCTCGGAGAGGGCCGCGGTCACGGCGGAGGAGTCGACGGAGAGCTTCTCGAGGAGATCGAAGCTGGCGTTCTTGTGCGACGCCGTCAGACACAGAAGCACCACGTCAGTCTACCCGCGCTCTGCGGGGCGGGGTCCCGGACTGGGGAGGAATGCACGGATGCGCCTGGAATAATGCCGCGGTGACCTCCCCCACCGACGGCCTGCTCGATCCGCTGCACCCCCTCTCCGCCGGCCGCACGGCCGACTCGCTGCTCCTGCGCGCCTACCGCTCCGAGCGGGGCGAGAGGACGCCCGTCTGGTTCATGCGCCAGGCCGGCCGCAGCCTCCCGGAGTACCGGGCCCTGCGCACCGACACGAAGATGCTCGACGCCTGCCTCGACCCGGCGCTGGCGAGCGAGATCACCCTGCAGCCGGTGCGGCGCCACGGAGTGGACGCGGCCATCTTCTTCAGCGACATCGTGATCCCGCTGCGGCTCGCGGGCGTCGGCGTCGACATCGTCCCCGGGCGCGGTCCGGTGCTCGAGAAGCCGGTGCGCACGGCCGCCGACGTCGCCGAGCTCGCCTCGATCGACCCGTCCGTGCTCGACGAGACGCTCGAGCCCATCCGCGAGGGCGTGCGCCGCACCGTCGCGGGCCTCGGCGACACCCCGCTCATCGGCTTCGCCGGCGCTCCCTTCACCCTGGCCGCCTACCTGGTGGAGGGCGGCCCGTCCAAGGACCACCTGCGCGCGCGGACGATGATGCACGCCGACCCCGCCGCCTGGGCCCAGCTGATGGAGTGGACCGCCGAGGTCACCGGCCGCTTCCTCCGCGCGCAGGTGCTCGCCGGGGCCAGCGCCGCGCAGCTCTTCGACTCCTGGGCCGGGGCGCTCTCGCTCTCGGACTACACGACCCACGTCGCTCCCGCATCCGCGCGCGCCCTCGTCCACGTGCGCGACCTGGCGTTCGACCACGGGGAGACGCGCCGCAACGTCCCGATCGTGCACTTCGGCGTCGGCACCGGCGAGCTGCTCGGAGCGATGCACGGCATCGGCGCCGACGTGGTGGGCGTCGACTACCGGATCCCGCTCGACGAGGCCAACCACCGCCTCGGCGGCTTCGTGCCGGTGCAGGGCAACGTCGACCCGGCGCTGCTGACCGCGCCGTGGGAGGTCCTCGAGTCCCACGTCGACGACGTGCTCCGCCGGGGCCTGAGCGCCCCCGCGCACGTGCTCAACCTCGGCCACGGCGTGCCGCCCGAGACCGACCCCGACGTGCTCACGCGCCTCGTCGCGTTCGTGCACGCCTGGCGGCCGTGAGCGAGGAGCGCCCCCGCGACGCGGCGTCGTACGACGTCGCGGTCGTCGGCGGCGGAGTGGCGGGGCTCGCCGCCGCCGCGGAGTGCCTGCGCATCGGCCTGCGCGTCGTGGTGCTCGAGGCGGGGGAGCGGGTCGGCGGCTCCGTCTCTCCGCTCGCCCTGGCCGGAGCCGCGCTCGACGCGGGCGCCGAGAGCTTCGCCACCCGCGGCGGCCACGTCGAGCGGGCGCTCGCCGCGCTGACCCTCGACGGCGTCCCGCTCGCCGAGTCGATCGTCGAGCCCCGGACGCACGGCTCGTGGCTGCACCTCTCGGGCGGCCGCTCCGTGCCGTCGCCCCGGGCCGGCATCCTCGGCATCCCCGGCACGCCGCTCGCCCCCGACGTCGTGCGGGCGATCGGCCGCCGCGGCGCCTGGCGCGCCTGGCTCGACACCCTGATGCCGGTGCTGCGCATCGGCCGCGCGCACTCCCTCGCCGAGCTGGTGCGCACCCGGATGGGCGAGCGCGTGCTCGAGGACCTGGTCGCGCCGGTCGTCTCCGGCGTCTACTCGAGCCGGCCGGACGACATCGACGTCGACCTGGCCGCACCCGGACTGAACGGCGCGCTCACCCGCGCGGGCTCCCTCGCCCGGGCCGTGGCCGCCCTCCGCGCGAACCTCCCGGCCGGAGTCGCGGTCCGCGGGCTCGAAGGCGGGATGCACCGCCTGGTCGCCGCGCTGGTCCAGCGGATCGACTACCTCTCCGGCGAGATCCGCACCGGCGCCTCCGTGCAGCGGCTCGAGGGCTCCGACGGGGACTTCGTCCTGACCCTCGCCGACGGCGCTCTGAGCGCCCGAGCGGTGATCGTCTCGACCCCGGAGCGCGACGCCCGGGCGCTGCTCGCCGGCCTCGCCCCCGCCGTCGCGGAGTGCGCCGACGAGGCGCCCCACGACTCCGTCGAGCTGGTGACCCTCGTCCTCGACGACGCCCGCCTGGACGCAGCCCCCCGCGGCTCCGGTGTGCTCGTGGCGCCCACCGCCACCGACGTCACGGCCAAGGCGATCACGCACGCGACCGCGAAGTGGGACTGGCTGGCCGCCTCCCTCCCTCCCGGCCGCCACGTGCTGCGCCTCTCCTACGGGCGCCCGGGCGAGCGCCCGCCGCTCGAGGGGCGCACCGATGCCGAGGCGGCCGCGATCGCCCTGCTCGACGCCTCGACGCTGCTCGGACTCGCCCTCGATCCGGCGTCGCTCGTCGACTCCGCCCGGGTGCGCTGGGCCAACGTCCGGCCCGCCGCGGCGCTGGGCCGCCGCGCGCACCTGGAGGCGTTCCGCGAGGCGCTCCTCCCGATCGAGGGAGTCGCTGTGACCGGCACCTGGATCGCGGGCACGGGCCTCGCCTCGGTGCTCCCGCACGCCGCCGAGACGGCCGCCCTTATCCGGCGCCGACTGGTGCGTCAAGGAGTCGGGCTGCCGAGCGACGCCCGCGACGCCGACGGCTACTCTTAGGCCCAGGCATCCGCGCGAGCGTGCGGCGTGCCCCGGCACGAGTGGTCACCGACCGCGTGGACGATCGCGAGAGCGACCCAGGACGAGGAGTAGGCGTGAAGGGCAAGATTCTTTTCGTGGCAGGAGCCGCAGCCGGGTACGTGCTGGGAGCACGTGCCGGCCGCAAGCGGTACGAGCAGATCGCCTCGGCGGCAGGCCGCTTCTGGCGGACCCAGCCGGTGCAGGACGTCGCGGGCGCCGTCGGCGGTGCCGCGAAGACCCAGCTGAGCAGCGTCTCGGACAAGGCGTACGAGGTCGTGCGCTCGGTGGTCATCAAGGCCGTGTCCGGCGGCAGGAAGGCCCAGGGAGCGAGCGACGCGGAGGCGTCGGCCGCCGCCCGCAAGGCGGCCTCGAAGGTCGACGAGGCCGCGGCGTCGGCCGGCTCCGGCGGGTCGACGACGTCCACCTCCACCAGCAGGGCCTAGTGCTCATCCCTCCGGCCGTGCCAGGCGCGCGCCGGCCGGCACGTCCCACCCTCGAGGAGCTCCCGTGGTGAACGAACGCAATCCCAAGAACGCCCGATCGCTGGGAGAGCTGGTCAGCGACCTGCCCGGCCTCGTGATCGAGCTCGTCAAGGCCGAGGTCGCCTCGCTGAAGAACGAGCTGGCGGGCAAGGCGAAGAGCGCGGGTCTGGCCGTCGGCCTGTTCGCGGTCGCGGCCTTCCTCCTCCTGACCGCGTGGGCGACGCTGGTCGCCTTCGCGATCATCGGCATCGCCTCCTGGCTTCCGGCCTGGCTGTCGGCGCTGATCGTGACGGTCTTCTTCCTCCTGGTGGCCGTGATCCTCGCCCTAGTGGGCGTGCGCACCATCAAGAAGGCCGTGCCGCCGGTGCCGCAGGACTCGATCGACAGCATCAAGAAGGACGTCCAGGCGTTCAAGGGAGTGGGCAGCTATGACAACTGAGCGATCCGTCAGCAGCACCACGCCCCGCTTCGTCGACCCGGCGGAGCTGAAGCCCGGCCAGCTGAAGGCCGACATCGAGCGCGCTCGCTCCGAGCTCGCCGCGACCCTCGACGCGATCGAGTACAAGGTCAACGTGCCGCGCAAGGTGCGTACCGCCCAGCGGGCGATCGAGCGCAAGCTCCAGGTCGTGCGCCGCCAGAACCCCTCCGCGCTGATCGCCGGAGCGGTCGGCGCCGCCGCCGCCGTGGGCCTCGTCGTCTGGGGCGTCGCGAAGCAGATCATCGAGGACTGAGTGCCGGAGGGCCCGGGGCGCTAGCGTCCCGGGCCCTCCGGCGCCAGAGCCCCCGCCGCTTTTGTGCATCGGCACGAGCGGAGGGATGATGGATCAATGACCGATCAGACCGCCGGCACGGCGGGTCCCGTTCAGTCCGCCCCCGACACGAGCGCCGCCGCTCCGGCGCCGCAGCCCCCCGCCGATCAGGATCACTCCGATCAGGCCCTGGGATACACGCTCTGGGCGGTTCTCCGCAGGGATCCCGCACGTCCGTTCACCCTCTCCAGCGACGCCGTGGATCCCGCGGTGAAGCAGTACGAGCATCTCGTCGCCCAGCTCGAGGGCGAGGGCGTGACCGTCCGCGGCACCTACGACGTCTCGGCCCTGCGCGCCGACGCCGACATCATGCTGTGGCTCACGGGCCCGGCGCCCGAGGAGCTGCAGCGGGCCTACCGCGAGCTGCGGCGCACGGAGCTGCTGGTCGGCCTCCTGCCGACGTGGAACGCGATGGGCGTGCACCGCGACGCCGAGTTCAGCTCGAACCACCTCCCCGCCTACATGCGCGGGAAGGCGCCGGCCCGCTGGCTCACGGTCTACCCCTTCGTCCGCTCCTACGAGTGGTACATCCTCCCCGAGGAGGAGCGCCGCGCGATGCTCGCCCAGCACGGGCGCCAGGGCTCGCGGTTCCGCTCCGTCCTGACCAACACGGTCGCCTCGTTCTCGCTCGGCGACTACGAGTGGATCCTCGCCCTCGAGGACGAGGAGCTCGTCAACCTCGTCGACCTCATGCGCGACCTGCGCGCCACGGAGGCCCGCCGCCACGTGCGCGAGGAAGTCCCCTTCTACACAGGACGGCGCATCGACGCCGACCAGATCGCCGAGGTGCTCCGATGAGCGACACGACCAGCGAGCCGATCCTCGTCCGCGGGGCCACCCCCGCGGCGGCGTCCGGCCCCGAGCACGTCGAGGTCCCCGTGGCCTACGACGCGATCCTCCTCGCCGGCTTCGGCGGGCCCGAGGGTCAGGACGACGTCATCCCGTTCCTCCGCAACGTCACCCGCGGCCGCGGCATCCCGGAGGAGCGCCTCGAGGAGGTCGCCCACCACTACCGCCACTTCGGCGGCGTCAGCCCGATCAACGCGCAGAACCGTGCGCTGAAGAAGGCGCTCGAGGCCGAGCTCGCGAACCGCGGCATCGACCTCCCCGTGCTCTGGGGCAACCGCAACTGGGCGCCCTACATGAGCGAGGCCGTCGCCGAGGCGAAGGAGCGCGGGTTCACCAACCTGCTCGCCATCGCCACCAGCGCGTACTCCTCCTTCTCGTCCTGCAGGCAGTACCGCGAGGACTACGCGGCGGCGCTCGACGCGACCGGCCTCGAGGGCGAGCTGCGGATCGACAAGGTGCGCCAGTTCTTCGACCACCCCGGCTTCGTCATGCCGTTCGTCAAGGCCGTCCACGACGGGCTCGACGAGCTGCGCGAGCGGATGCCCGACCTCGATGTCACGTCCGAGGTGGAGGTGCTGTTCTCGACGCACTCGATCCCCATGGCCGACGCCGAGCGCAGCGGACCTCACGAGCGCCACGACGACGGCACCGTCGTCGACGTGCACGAGTTCGGACCGGGCGGTGCCTACGAGGCGCAGCACCTCGCCGTCGCCGAGGTCGTCATGGCCGCCGCCACGGACGAGGACGTGCCCTGGCAGCTGGTCTACCAGTCGCGCTCCGGCCCGCCCACCCAGCCCTGGCTCGAGCCGGACATCAACGACGCCATCGCGGAGCTGCCGGCCCGCGGCCGCCGCGCGCTGCTGATCGTCCCGCTCGGCTTCGTGTCCGACCACATGGAGGTCATGTGGGACCTCGACAACGAGGCCCTCGAGACCTCGGAGGAGCACGGACTCGTCGCGCTCCGCGTCGCGACCCCCGGCACGGACCCGGTCTACGTCTCCGGCCTGATCGACCTGGTCCTCGAGCGCGTCAACGGCGTGCCGACGGAGGACCGGCTCTCGATGACGGCGCTCGGCCCCTGGTACGACGTCTGCCGCCCCGGCTGCTGCGAGAACGTGCGAGCGGGGTTCAAGCCCGCCCTGGCGGGAGTCGCACCGTGATGAGGAGTCGTCTGTCGTGAGCATCAGAGTCGGCACCCGCGCGAGCGCGCTCGCGGTGGCGCAGACCCGGATGACGGCCGATCTGATGTCGGCCGCCGCGGGGGTCCCCGTGGAGCTGGTGCGCATCGAGTCGGACGGCGACCGCATGCGCGGCTCGCTCGCCTCCCTCGGCGGCACCGGCGTGTTCGTCAGCGCCCTGCGCGACGCGCTGCTCGCCGGGCGCTGCGATGCGATCGTGCACTCGCTGAAGGACCTGCCCACCGCTCCGGTGGAGGGCCTGCTGCTCGGAGCGGTCCCCGAGCGGGAGGACCCGCGCGACGCGCTCTGCGCCCGCGACGGGCTCACCCTGGCGACCCTGCCGGTCGGAGCCCGCGTGGGCACGGGCTCGCCCCGTCGGCGCGCGGCGCTGCTGGCCGCCCGTCCGGACCTCGAGATCGTGGACATCCGCGGCAACATCGACACCCGGCTCCGGAGGGTGCTGCCCGGCAGCGACTCGCCGCTGGACGCGATCGTGCTCGCCCTGTCCGGCCTGCGCCGCCTCGGCCGGGTCGACGCGATCACCGAGGTGCTCGGCTTCGACGTCTCCCCGCACGCCCCCGGTCAGGGAGCGCTGGCCATCGAGGTGCGCGACGAGGAGCCGTCGGAGGAGCTTCGCGCCGCTCTCGCAGCGGTCGAGCATGTGCCGACCCGCGCGGCGATCACGGCCGAGCGGTCGCTCCTCGCCTCCCTCGAGGCCGGGTGCGCCGCTCCGATCGGAGCCTCCGCGGTCGTCGAGGAGGACCGCGTGGTCCTGCACGGCGTGGTCTTCGCCGTCGACGGCACGGCGTCCCTCGCACGGGAGGTCGCGGAGCCGGTCGGTAACGGTTCGGTCGGCGGTGGTCGACACCGGGCGGATCCGCAGTATGGTGGTCGCGAACTGCCCGTCGTCGAAGCCGCGTTCCGTTGCGGCTCTCTGCTCGCTGACGCGCTTCTCGGTGCGGGTGCCGCCGAACTCGCACCCCTGGGAGCCCCTTCGTGATCGTCCCCGCCGCCTACTCCCAGTGGGAGAAGCCGTTGCAGGGGTGGCGCATCCTCGTCCCCCGCGGAGGCCCGTGGGGGGACGGTGTCGCCGCCGCTCTCCGTGCCAAGGGAGCCTCGCCCGTCGTCGCTCCGATGATCAACTTCGCGCCGACCGACGACTTCCCGGCGCTCGAGCAGGCCCTCGCCGACCTCGAGGCCGGCGCCTTCGACTGGATGACCGTCACGAGCGCCACCACGGTCGATGTCCTCTCCCTCCTGCGCACCACCGTGCCCGCGAGCACCAAGGTGGCGGCGGTCGGCGAGACCACGGCGGCCGCGCTCGTCGCCGCCGGGTACTCCGTCGACCTCGTCCCCTCCGAGGACAACTCCGCCCGCGGCCTCCTGGCCGAGTGGGAGGAGGCCACCGGCGGCCGGCACCCCCTGCGCGTGCTGACGCTGCGGTCCGAGATCGCCAAGCCGCTGCTCACCGAGGGCCTCACCCGCATCGGGCACGACGTGCGCTCCGTGGTCGCCTACCGTACGGTCGGCGTCCCGGTGGAGGAGCGCGTCGTGGCGGATGTCGCCGGCGGAGCCGTGCACGCGATCCTCGTCACCTCGGGCAGCGTGGCGGAGCAGGTCCAGAAGCAGCTCGGCCCAGTGCCCGAGTCGATCCTCGTCGCCGCGATCGGCCCGCAGACCGCGAAGGACGCCCGCGCCTTCGGCCTGCGCGTCGACGTCGTCGCCGACGAGCGCTCGGCCTCCTCCCTCATCGACGCGGTCGCCGCCGTCGCCACGGAGCGCGCTCCCCGCTGAGCCGCCTCTCCGGCGCGACGTCGGCCGGGAGGGGCGGGCCTCGCCCCACAGGCCGGGGACCCGCCTCTCGGCTGACGTCCTGCGTCCGGAGCACCTCCACGGGGTGGGGCGTCCGCGCTCCCGGGGGGTGCTCGGCGGGGCGGGATTACGCTGGAGGACATGACTGCCATCCGCCCGCGCCGCCTCCGCACGACCCCCGCACTCCGCCGTCTCGTCCAGGAGACGCGCATCCACCCGGCGCAGCTGATCCTGCCCCTCTTCGTGGCCGAGGGGATCACCGAGGCCCGGCCGATCGGGTCGATGCCGGGGGTGATGCACCACTCGCTGGACAGCGTCCGCGGAGCGGTGACGGAGGCGGCCGAGGCGGGGATCGGCGGCGTGATGCTGTTCGGCGTGCCCACCACGCGCGACGCGGTCGGCTCCGGTGCGACCGACCCCGACGGCGTGCTCAACGCCGCGACGCGGGTCGTCGTGGAGGAGGTCGACGACGCGCTGGTCGTGCAGACCGACCTGTGCCTGGACGAGTTCACCGACCACGGCCACTGCGGCGTGCTCGACGACCGCGGGCGCGTCGACAACGACGCCACGCTCCTCCGCTACGAGGAGATGGCGCTCGCCCAGGCCGAGGCCGGCTCCCACCTGCTCGGGCTCTCGGGGATGATGGACGGCCAGGTCGGAGCGATCCGCGCCGCTCTCGACGGCGCCGGGCACCTGGACACCGCGATCCTCGCGTACTCGGCGAAGTACGCCTCCAGCTTCTACGGTCCGTTCCGCGAGGCCGTGCAGTCCACGCTCGAGGGCGATCGCCGCACCTACCAGCAGGACCCGGCGAACCGCCGCGAGGGCCTGCGCGAGGCGACCCTCGACCTCGCCGAGGGCGCCGACGTGGTGATGGTGAAGCCGGCCATGAGCTACCTCGACGTGCTCTCGGACGTCGCATCCGTCTCGGACGTGCCGGTCTGGGCGTACCAGGTGTCGGGGGAGTACGCGATGATCGAGGCCGCCGCCGCGAACGGCTGGATCTCGCGCGAGCCGGCGATCCTGGAGTCGGTCACGGGGATCCTCCGCGCGGGGGCCGACGCGGTTCTCACCTACTGGGCCGTCGAGATCGCTCGCGACCTGCTGAAGTAGCCGCTCCTCCTCCTGGGAGCGAGCCTCGGCATCTCGTCCGAAAGCGCCTCTCCGGCGCGAGGGCGCCGGGCGGCGCGCGTACCCTGGAGGGGTGACCACCTCGGCGAACGACACCCTGTACGAGCGTGCCCGGCACGCGATCCCCGGAGGCGTCAACTCGCCCGTCAGAGCGTTCCGCTCGGTCGGCGGGACCCCGCGCTTCATGGTCTCGGCCGCCGGCCCGTACATCACGGACGCGGACGGGCGCGAGTACGTCGACCTCGTCTGCTCCTGGGGCCCCGCGGTCCTCGGGCACGCGCACCCCGAGGTCGTCGCGGCGGTGCAGGAGGCGGCCGCCCGCGGTCTCTCGTTCGGCGCGTCCACTCCCGCCGAGACCGACCTCGCCGAGCTGGTCGAGGCGCGGATCACGGCCGGGGGAGTCTCGCCGATCGAGAAGCTCCGCCTGGTCTCCACCGGCACCGAGGCGACGATGACGGCGATCCGCCTCGCCCGCGGCGTCACCGGCCGCGACCTGCTGATCAAGTTCTCCGGCCACTACCACGGCCACTCCGACGGGCTGCTCGCCGATGCCGGCTCCGGTCTCGCGACCCTCTCGCTGCCCGCCTCCGCCGGCGTCACGGCCGCGACCGCGGCCCAGACGATCGTGCTGCCGTACAACGACCTCGAGGCGGTGCGCGCGGTCCTGGCCGAGCGCGGCGCCTACATCGCGGCGGTCATCACCGAGGCCGCGGCCGCCAACATGGGCGTCGTCGCTCCGGACCCGGGCTTCAACGCGGCCCTCGCCGACCTCGTGCACGCGAACGGCTCGCTGCTGATCATGGACGAGGTGCTGACCGGCTTCCGCGTGAGCGCCGGCGGCTGGTGGGGGCTCGAGAACCGCGGCGCCGAGGCTCCGTACCGGGCCGACCTCTACACCTTCGGCAAGGTCATCGGCGGAGGGATGCCGGTCGCGGCTCTCGGCGGCCGTGCGGACGTCATGGATCACCTGGCGCCGCTCGGGCCGGTGTACCAGGCGGGCACCCTCTCCGGGAACCCGGTCGCGGTGGCCGCGGGCATCCGGACGCTGCAGCTGGCCGACGACGCGGTCTACGCCTCGCTGGACGCCACGGCGCTGACGCTCCAGCGCGAGGTGTCGGCGGCGCTGACGGCCGAGGGCGTCGCGCACACGGTGCAGACGGCCGGGAGCCTCTTCAGCTTCATGTTCACGGACCTGGGCCGGCCGGTGCGCGACTACGCCGAGGTCCAGGCGCAGGAGTCGTTCCGCTACCCGGCGTTCTTCCACGCGATGCTCGACGCGGGCGTCTCGCTGCCGCCGTCGGTGTACGAGGCCTGGTTCGTCTCGGCCGCGCACGACGACGCGGCGATCGGGCGCATCGTGGACGCGCTGCCGGCGGCGGCGAAGGCCGCAGCGGCCGCTCGGGCGTAGGCTCCCGGGCCACCCGCGGATCAGGCGGGGGGCCCGCCGCACCGGATCTCCGGGCGGCGGACGTCCCGCGCGCCCGGCCGCCGGCGTGCGGCGACCGGGCAGGGGCCCTCAGCCCCGGCGCGAGACCGACTTCGGCAGCACGAACACCAGCGCGAAAGCGGCGACCGCCATCAGGGTGCTCAGGAGCATCGCGGGAGCCGCGGCGTCGAGGAAGCCAGAGGCGACCGTGTCCGGACCCGTGATGACGAGGCTCCCGAACAGCACGCTGCCGATGACCGCGATGCCCACGGCCGAGCCGATGCGCTGGATCGCCGAGATCACGCCGCTCGCCGCGCCCGCGTCCTGCGGGTCGACGGTCGAGACGATGAACTGCACGTTCGGGGCGATGAAGAAGCCGTTGCCGAGGCCCGCGATCAGCAGCGGCGGCAGGAGCTGCCAGTTGCTGATCGAGTCCGGGGTCGCGGTCAGCAGCACCAGCCAGACCCAGCCGAGCCCGACGGCGAGCAGTCCGCTGCCCATCACCAGGACGTTGCGCCCCAGGCGCGCCGTCATCCGGTTGCTCTGCGAGGAGCTGATGATGCTGCCGATCGCGAAGGGGATCGACACCAGGCCCGACTCGAGCGCGGTGTGGCCGAGGCCCGACTGCCAGAGCAGCGAGATGGTGAAGAAGATGCTCGTGAAGGCCGCGAAGTAGACCAGCGCGAGGATCACGCCTCCGGTGAAGGCCGGGTGGCGGAACAGCGTCGGCGGCACCAGGGGAGCGCGTCCGCGGCGGACGTGGAGGACCTCCCAGGCGCCGAACGCGGCGAGGAGCAGGACTCCGCCGGCGATCGAGAGGAAGGTCCACAGCGGCCAGCCCTCGTCCTCGCCCTGGATGAGCGGGACGAGCAGGGCGACCAGGCCGCCGGAGACGAGGACGAGGCCGAGCCAGTCGACGCCTCCGCTCGGGGCGCGGTCGCCGGCCTCGAGGTCGCGGCGGGCGGGGAGGAGGACCGCGGCGGCGATCAGGGTCGCGACGCCGATGGGCAGGTTCACCCAGAAGACCAGGCGCCAGCCGTTCTCGTCGCCGAAGGCCTGGATGATCAGGCCGCCGATGATCGGGCCGAGCGCCGACGAGACTCCGAGGACCGCGCCCATCACCGCGAAGGCCTTGCCGCGCGAGGGGCCGCGGAAGAGGAGCTGGATGTAGGCGTTGACCGCCGGGACGAAGACGCCGCCCGCCAGGCCCTGCACGATGCGGGCGATGACGAGCTGGGTGTCGTCCGCGGCCAGTCCGCACGCGAAGCTGGCGACGGTGAAGAGGGCGATGCCGCTGACGAAGACCCACTTGTGCCCGAAGCGGTCGCCGAGGCGGCCGGCGGGGATGAGGGCGAGGCCGAACGCGAGGGCGTAGCCGGAGATGATCCAGGAGAGCGTCGACTCGGAGGCGTCGAGCGTGGTGCGGATGGTGGGCAGCGCCACGTTCACGATCGTCGTGTCGAGCAGGGCGATGAACATGCCCGCGAGCAGGACGATCAGCGAGCGCCAGGCGCGCTTGTCGGGGGCGGGAGGGGCGCCGGTCGATCGGGCGGTCGACGTCTCGGTCATCGCAGGAGTGCCTTTCGAGCAGGGGGGGAGGGGGGTCCGTCAGACCTGTTCGAGGGACGCGACCGGATGTGAATGCTCGCAGGAGAAACCGGGTTTCCGCACGCCGGGATCTGTGGGGGCCTTCAGACGGAGGGCTCGCCGCAGCCTCGCCTCGCGGGGCGTCAGCGGATGCGCGACTCCGCCAGACGGGCGCAGTCGATGCAGAGCTCGGCCGTGGGCCGGGCGGCGAGGCGGGCGGCTCCGATCGGGCGGCCGCACGAGGCGCAGTTCCCGTAGCCGCCGGTGCCGAGGCGGGCGCGAGCGGCGTCGAGCTCGCGCGCCGTGCGGGCGAGAGCGTCGCGGACTCCGGCCATCCGCGACCACTCGGCCGAGAGCGGCGTGCCCTCCGGGTCGTGCTCGTCATCGGCGGTGCCGTCGGCACGGTCGCGCAGGAGCTCGGCCAGCGAGGCCTCGAGCCGGGCCGCCTCGTCGCGCGTCTCGGCCTGCCGCTCGGCCAGCAGCGCGTCGAGGAGGCGCGCCTCGTCCGGATCCATCGGCATCCGACCATGCTGCCACCCACGCGAGCGGCGGGGCATCGTTGTGCGATCCGGCGCTGACCCGGCGGCGGGCGGCGGGGCAGACTAGAGGCATGCCCGTCGTGACCGTGCTCCCCGACCGCCTCGAACTCCGCCTCACCGCGGCCGAGCGACTGCTCGCGTTCCACCGCAGCGACGTCGTCGTCGACCGGTCGAGCATCCGCTCGGCGACGGTCACCGAGGACCCCTGGATCTGGGTCCGGGGCATCCGCGCGCCGGGCACCGCGGTGCCGCTCACGCTCGCGGCCGGCACGTGGAAGTTCCACGGCGGCAAGGACTTCCTGCTGATCAAGCGCACCGCCTCGGCCGTCGTGATCGACCTGGTCGACGAGGACTACTCCCGCCTGATCGTGAGCACCAAGCACGCTCCCGAGCTGATCGCGGCCCTCCAGCTGGGGACGACGACCGCGGCGATCCCCGTGATCGAGACCGACGACCTCGTGATCGTCCCCGAGGTCGCCGAGCAGGCGGAGCGGGCCCAGGCGGCCGCCGCGGAGAAGTGCGCGAAGACGAAGGCGAAGGCGGCGGAGGCCGCGGCCGTGGCCGCGGAGGCGGCGGGTCCGGTGACGGTGGTCGAGGGCCGGGAGGCTGCGAGCGGCGGGAGCGCGGCGACCGCGGCTCCGGAGGCGGACGGCGCCGCGGAGGACGTCGCGGCTCCGACGGAGTCAGCAGCGGGGGCCGCTCCGAAGAGCCCGAAGGCCACGCCGAAGGGCGCTCCGAAAACGAGTGCTCGGACCGCCGCGAGCACGCCGGCCGAGTCCGGGGCTTCCGCGCCCGTGGACGTCATCGGCTCCGAGCCGATCGACTCCGCAGCTCCGGTGAAGTCCGCCGAGCCCGCCCCCGCGAAGCCGGCTCCGGCCGCGAAGCCCGCGCCGAAGCCCCGCACGCCGGCGAAGCCCCGCGCCGCGCGCCCCGACTCCTCCGTCGGTCACGCGTCGGCCGAGCCGAGCGGCGCCACCGAGGCTGCGGAGTAGCGCACCGCCGCACGAGCAGCCGCCCCGCAGCGCCGGCCGGGGCGCCCCCTCCTCCACGCTCGAGGCGGGCGGACGCCCTCCGGCGACGCCGTGCACTCAGGCGCGGACGTCCACCAGCGTCCGACCGTGCGAGCGGCCGGCGAGCACGTCCTCGGCCGCGTCGACCGCCCCGCCGAGCGGCACCGTCGTCGTCAGCTCGTCGAGCAGCTCCAGGTCGAGGTCGTGGGCGAGGCGGCGCCAGGCCTCCTCGCGGAGCTTGCGCGGCGCCTCCACCGAGTTGATGCCGGCCAGCGTCACTCCGCGCAGGATGAACGGCATCACGCTCACCGGCAGGTCCGGGCCCTGCGCGAGACCGCATGCCGCCACGGTGCCGCCCCACCGCGTCTGCGCGAGGGCGTTCGCGAGCGTGTGCGAGCCGGCGGAGTCCACCGCTCCCGCCCAGCGCTCGGACTGCAGCGGCTTCCCGCCCTCCTGCAGCTCGGCGCGGTCGATGACGTCGGAGGCGCCGAGGCGCTGGAGCAGAGCGCCGTGCTCGCCGAGCCGGCCGGTCGAGGCGACGACCTCGTGGCCCAGGCGCGCCAGGAGCGCGACGGCGAGCGACCCCACGCCTCCCGAGGCCCCCGTCACCAGGACGGGACCGCTGCCCGGCCGCACGCCGTGCCGCTCGAGCGCCAGCACGGCCAGCATCGCCGTGAAGCCCGCGGTGCCGATCGCTCCGGCCCGTGCCGCCGAGATGGCGCCGGGCAGCCGGAGCAGCGACGCGGAGTCGACACGCGCCCGCTCGGCGAGCCCGCCGTCGTGGCGCTCGCCGAGGCCGGCGCCGTTGAGCACCACCCGGTCGCCGGAGTCGAAGCGCTCGCCCGCCTCGCCGTCCGCGTACTCCACGGTGCCGACCAGGTCGATGCCGGCGACGAGCGGGGTGCGGCGCACGATCCCGGGCCGCCCCGCCAGCGCCAGGGCGTCCTTGTAGTTGACGCTCGAGTACTCGACGGCGATCGACACGTCGCCGTGCGAGCGGTCGGGATCGTCGCGCTCGAGGAGGCGGGCTCGGTTGGGGGTGTCGGTGTCGGAGTCGGAGTGCCGCTCGGCGACGATGGCTCGGTACATGGGCCCACGCTACGCCCGCGGGCCCGCGGCCGGGCGGTCAGTTCAGGGGCCGGGTGCCCTCGGGGAGCGATCCGCCGGAGTAGAGGGCGGCGGCCGCGTCCTGGAGCGCCGTCAGGGCGACGCGCTGCGTCCACGGACCGTAGGAGACGCGGGCCAGCCCGAGCTCCTCGAAGCGGGCGGGGGACTGGGAGCCGGGGACGCCGATGACGCTGACGCGCTGCCGCCCGAGGGCGGCGACGAGGGACTCCAGCTCGGCGTCCTGGAGCAGCCCGGGGACGAAGAAGCAGGTGGCGCCGGCGTCGAGGTAGGCGCGGCCGCGCTCGACGGCGTCGGCCAGGACCTCATCGCGGTCGCGGTCGCCGGCACGGAGGAGCACGTCCGTGCGGGCGTTGAGCGCGAAGGGCACCGCCTCCTCCTCGGCCGCGGCGACGGCCTTCTCGACCGCCCGCAGCGCCTCCGGGAGCGGCTTCGCCTGGTCCTCGAGGTTCGCGCCCACGACGCCGATCCCGATCGCGCGCCGGACCGTCTCGCCCGCGTCGCCGTAGCCCGCCTCGAGGTCGGCCGAGACCGGGACCTCGACGGCGGCGACGATGCGCTCGATCATGCCGAGGTGCAGCTCCAGCGGGATCCGCTCGCCGTCCTCGTAGCCGAACGCCGCCGCGATGGAGTGGCTGGCGGTCGCGAGCGCCCGGGTCTCCGGGAGCGCAGCGATCGTGGTCGCGCTGATCACGTCCCAGACGTTCACCACCTGCAGCAGCTCGGGGGCGGTGTGGAGGTCGACGAGGGTGCGCCCGCGCGCTTCGATGCTCATGGCACGAGCGTAGGGCCCGCGTGCGCGGCGCAGGCCGCCGCATCGCAGTCCGCGCATACGACGAGCTGGGCGCGGCAGGAGAGGTCGGTGCAGTTGCGCATCCGGCTGGTCGGCGCGGCGCACGAGGTGCAGCGGCCGAGCACCTCGGCGTCGGGGGAGAAGGAGACGGAGCCGCGGCCGTCGAAGACGTACAGGGCCCCCTTCCACAGCCCGCGGTCGCGCCGCGCCTCGGCGTAGCGGACGACGCCGCCGTCGAGCTGGTACACCTCGCCGAAGCCGCGCGCCGTCATCAGGCTCGACAGCACCTCGCAGCGGATGCCGCCGGTGCAGTACGTGACGACGGGCCGGCCCTTGAGGCGGTCGTAGACGCCGGCGTCGAGCTGCTCGACGAACTCGCGGGTGCTGGAGACCCCCGGCACGATCGCCCCCTCGAACCGGCCGATCTCGGCTTCGAAGGCGTTGCGGCCGTCGAAGAGCACCACGTCGTCGCGCTCGGCGACCAGGGCGTCCAGCTGGTCCGGGTCGAGCCGCGGCGCCGTCCCGACGACCCCGTCGGCGTCGACCCGCAGCTCGTCGGGCGCGCCGAACGAGACGATCTCGTCGCGCACCTTCACCGAGAGACCGGGGAAGTCGAGGCTGCGGCCGTCGTCGTCGAGGCCGGAGCCGTCGCTCCACTTCACCTCGAGCCCGTGGAAGGCCGAGTGCTCACGGGTGCGGCGGACGTAGCGCTTCAGGGCGTCCATCCCGCCGCCCAGCGTGCCGTTCACCCCGTGCTCCGAGATCAGCAGGCGCCCGCGCAGGCCCAGCGACTCGCACAGCTCGCGCTGCCACAGCCGCACGGACTCGGGGTCGGCCAGCGGCACGAAGCGGTAGAACAGCAGGATCTTCGGCAGCACCGGCACATCCTACGAGGACGTCCGGACCGGGGCGCGGCGTGTGGCAGCATCGTCGGGTGCCCGACGCCTCCGCCCCCGTGCCGCACTCCCGCCTCGAGGACGTCTTCGGTCTCGTCACCGGTGCGTTCGTCGTGTCGCTCGGCCTCTACCTGCTGCGCGCGAGCCAGGCGGTCACGGGCGGCACCGCGGGTCTCGCACTGCTGCTGGGGTACCCGCTCGACATCCCGTTCGGCGTGATCCTCGTCACGGTCAACGTGCCGTTCCTCGCCCTCTCGCTGTGGAAGAAGGGCTGGCGCTTCACGCTGCGGACCATGTTCTCGATCGTGCTGGTCTCGGTCCTGGCGGGCCTGCACCCGCTGGCGTTCGGCGAGCTGCGGATCGAGCCCGTCTACGGCGTCCTCACGGGCGACGTGCTCGCGGGGATCGGCCTCCTGATCCTCTTCCGGCACGGGTCGAGCCTGGGCGGATTCAGCATCGTCGCCCTGATCGCGCAGGAGCGGCTCGGCTGGCGGGCGGGCTACGTGATGATGGCGCTCGACGCGTGCGTGGTCGCGGCCGCGCTGCTGGTGGTGCCTCCGCTGAACGTGCTGATCTCGGCGGCGGGAGTGGTGGTGCTCAACCTGGTCCTGGCGTTCAACCACCGGCCCGGGCGCTATCTCGGGTCCTGACCCCCTCCGCAAGCCCTTCGGCGCGCACCGCCGGGTTCCTAGGCTGAGGGCGCGGGCCCCCGCCCGCCCTTCCCGAACGGAGAAACCGGATGTCCGACTGGACCTACGACCCCTACGCCCGCCTCGGCGAGGTGCCGACCTTCGCGCTCGAGAGCGACGACATCGCCGACGGTGCGCCCCTGTCCGCCCGCCACTACGGCGAGGGCTCCGGCGGCGAGGACGTCTCGCCGCACCTGCGCTGGTCGGGAGCCCCCGCCGAGACGAAGAGCTTCGCCGTGACGGTGTTCGACCCCGACGCGCCCACCGGCTCCGGCTTCTGGCACTGGGCCGTCTACAACCTCCCGGCCGACACCACGGAGCTCCCGACGGGAGCCGGAGCCGCCGGCTTCGAGCTGCTCCCGGCGGGCGCGCAGACGCTGCCCAACGAGATGCGGCTGCGCCAGTTCGTCGGAGCGGCGCCGCCGGACCGCGAGCACCGCTACTTCTTCGTGGTGCACGCCCTCGATGTCGAGTCGCTCGACCTCGACCCGGAGTCGACGCCGGCGATCCTCGGCTTCAACGCGCACTTCCACACCCTAGCGCGGGCGCAGATCGTCGCCACGGCGACGCCGGACGGCGCGAAGGACTGACCGCTCCGCGGGGAGCGCGCGCTACCCGAAGAGGGTGCGCGCCTCCTCGTAGCGGGCGTCCGGCACCGTCTTGAGGGTGCCGAGCGCCTCGGCGAAGGCCACGTGGTAGATGTCGGTGCCGCGCAGGGCGACCATGCGGCCCCAGTGCTCGGCGACGACGGAGTCGATGGCGGCCATGCCCAGGCGGGTCGCGAGGACGCGGTCGAACGCGGTGGGCGTGCCTCCGCGCTGGATGTGGCCGAGCGTGGTGGCGCGGGTCTCGATGCCGGTGCGCTCCTCGATGAGCGGAGCCAGCAGCTCGCCGATGCCGCCGAGGCGGGGCCGGCCGAAGGCGTCGAGGCCGCGCTCGGAGTGGGCGTCGTCCATCGTGTCGAGCGAGAAGCCCTCGGCGACCACGACGAGCGGTGCGCGCCCGCGGTCCTGCGCGCTCTGCACCCACTCGACGATCTGGTCGAGGGAGGTGCGCTTCTCCGGGATGAGGATGACGTGGGCGCCCGCGGCCATGCCGGAGTGCAGGGCGATCCAGCCGACGTGGCGGCCCATGACCTCGGCGACCATGCAGCGGCCGTGCGAGTCGCCGGTGGTGCGGAGGCGGTCCATCGCGTCGGTCGCGATGCCGACGGCGGTGTCGAAGCCGAAGGTGTAGTCGGTGGCGCCGAGGTCGTTGTCGATGGTCTTCGGGACGCCGACGATCTTGAGGCCCGCGTCCGTGAGGCGCTTGGCCGCGGCCAGGGTGCCCTCGCCGCCGATCGCGATGATCGAGTCGATGCCGTTGCGGTCCATCATCTCGGCGATCTTCTCGGGGCCGCCGTTCTCGCCCTCGAAGGGGTTCGTCCGGCTGGTGCCGATGATCGTGCCGCCCTGCTTGGCGATGCCCTGGATCTCGGGGCGGCCCAGGGGCAGGAGGTCGCCGTCGACCACTCCGCGCCAGCCGTTCCGGAAGCCCACGAACTCCTGGTCGTAGACCTTGATGCCCTTGTAGACGGCACCGCGGATGACGGCGTTGAGGCCGGGGCAGTCGCCACCGGAGGTCAGGATCCCGATCTTCACCCGCTCAGGTTAGAGGACCCGGTGAACGGATGTGCACGCGGACGACGACGGGCCCCTCCTCGCCGCCTCGAGGAAGGGCCCGTCGTCGTGCTCTGTGCTGGTGGGACTAGGTCGTGACGAGCTCGCCGTTGACGCCGCGGGGGAAGAATCCGCCGGTGCGCGTGCCGGCCGCGGGGTTCAGGTACACGATGTTGAGGACCTGGCCCGGGGTGCGGCTGAACGCGATGGAGCTGCCGTCGGTCGGGACGATGTTCGCCTGGCCGTTGACCTTGACGCCCTGGTCGAGGTCGGTCTTGCCGTCGAGGCTGTCGCGCGCGTCGGAGAGCTTGTTCGCCGAGTCGGACAGGTCGGCGGCGTAGATCGCCGAGCGGATCGCGCCCGCGTGGTACGCCTCCACCGCGAGGATGCCGGCGGCCGCGTCGAGGTAGGTCTTCGACTGGATGAGCGGGGCGGCGCCCTTGTAGGCGGTCACTCCCACGTCCTCGAAGACGAAGGCGCCGAGCAGGAAGTTCGACTCGCTCGCGAACGGGTCGAACGACTGACCGGCCTTGATCAGCCCCGCCGCAACGGCGGCGGAGTTGAAGCTGTCCTTCAGGTTGATCGCCGGGCGGGCCACCTTCGCGGTGCCCAGCGCGGCCCGCAGGAACTGCACGTGGGCCTTCTCGTCGTTCGCGACCTCGGTGGCGAAGCTCTTCAGCCACGGGGTCTTGAAGTCGACGGGGCGGCCGCCGATGACGCCGCCGGGCGTGCCCTTGCCGGTCACGTCCGAGCCGCCGAGGCCGGTGCCGTAGACGGCGCGGAGGTAGAACTCGGCCTCGAGGTACTCGAGGTTGAGGGCGAAGTTGAGGATCGAGGCGTCGCTGGGGCCGCTGGCAGCGACCTCCTCGGCGGAGGCGGTGGGCGCGGCGAGGGCCGCGGCTCCGATGCCGAGGCCGGCGACGCCGGTGGCCTCGAAGAAGCGGCGACGGTCGAGAGCGGTCTCAGAGCTCTTGACGATCGCGTTGCGGATGAAGGTCGTGTCGAACATGTGCGCATCTCCAGTGATAGGCGGGTGCCGGGCGGCTGGAGCGCCGCCGCGACAGCGCGAAGCTACGCCCGGGATCGACCTGCTGACCAGTGGAAACGGGCGATCGGATCCGCGCATGTGTTCACGCCGTCTGAACCAATCCGCCGGGCGTGTCGCTCCGAACACGTCGTGGATGGGGGTTCTGTGGAGGAGCGTCCGATCCGGTGTCGGAGCCGCCGGTTACCATCACTGCGTGTCGATCCCCGCCCCTGCTCCGGAGCCCGCCTGGGCGACGGTCTACGCGCCGGCGGAGCCGGTGAGCCTCGCGCTCACCCTCCGCACGCTGCTGCGGGGCTCGGGCGACCCGACCATGCTCCTCGACGCGTCCGGCTTCTGGCGGGCGTTCCGCACGCCGCTCGGCCCGGGCACCCTGCATCTGCGGCAGGCGGCCGACGGCGCGGTCCACGCGCGCGCCTGGGGCGGGGGAGCGGAGTGGCTGATCGACGCGGTCCCCGAACTCCTCGGCCACGGCGACGACTGGAGCGGGCTCGACCTGTCGGCCCACGCGCCGCTCGCCGAGGTGCTCCGCCGCTCGTCGGGCCTGCGCCTCACGCGCGCGAACCTGGTGTTCGAGATGCTCGCGCCGTCGGTCCTCGAGCAGAAGGTCACGAGCACGGAGGCGTGGCGCGCCTACCGGGTGCTGGTGCGCCTCCACGGGGAGCCCGCCCCGGGGCCGGTCGCTCTGCACGTGGCTCCGAGCGCGCAGCAGTGGCGGCGCGTGCCCTCGTGGGACTGGCACCGCGCGGGAGTGGATCCGCGGCGCTCGCGGACCGTCCTCACCGCCGCGCTTGTCGCCTCCGGCCTCGAGCGGACCCTCGCGCTCGGGCGGGGCGGCGACGAGGTCGCCCGCCGGCTGCAGTCGGTGCCGGGGATCGGGCCGTGGACGGCGTCCGAGGTGATGATGCGCGCCCACGGAGATCCGGACGCGGTCAGCGTGGGCGACTACCACCTGGCCGCGGCCGTCGGCTTCGCGCTCACGGGCCGGCTCGGGGTCGACGACGACGGCATGCTCGAGCTCCTCGAGCCGTGGCGCGGGCACCGGCAGCGGGTCATCCGGCTGATCGGCTGCAGCGGAGCGAGGAAGCCGCGGCACGGCCCGCGGATGACCATCCAGGACCACCGCCGGCACTGATCCGCTCCTCCACAGGGGCGGCTCGCGGGCGAGTCGGCGCGACCACCGCGTCACGCCGCGTCCGGGCGGCGGGTCGGGCTTAGCCTCGGAGGATGCAGCAGTCGACGACCCCAGGTGTGCCCGGCAGCGACCCGGAGCGCGAGCCCGACGAGGCGGCCGTGCGGAGCGGGGTCGACGCGACGATCGGTGGTCGGACGCCGGAGGGCGGCACGGGGTCGGACGACGAGGTCGAGGCCGGTGAGGCGCGCGACTCCGTGAGCGGGGCCGAGGTCGTGCCGGCGCCGGAGTCCGCGTCCGAGAACGTGGCCGAGCCTCAGGACGACCAGGAGTCCGACGCTGAGGACGTGGCTGAGCCTCAGGACGAGCAGGAGTCCGACGCTGAGGACGAGGACCTGCGCGAGCCCGGTGTTCAGGACGAGGACGAGGTCGTGCGCGACGCTCAGGACGAGGCCGTGAGCGAGCCCGATGCAGAGGACGAGGTCGTGCGCGACGCTGAGGACGAGGTCCTGCGCGGGCCCGACGCCGCGTCGGAGTCGGAGCTCGCCGCGCCCGCCGCCGCCGAGCCCGAGGTCGACGACCGCCCGATGATCGAGCGCGTCGAGTCCCTGGTCCGCCGCTGGATCGCGCGCAGCGGCGAGTTCCCGGTCGAGCCCGCCGCCCAGCGGCTCGCGGGCGTGCTCCAGGACCCGAACGGACTCGACTTCACCGTCGGGTTCGTCGACGGCGTCGCCCGGCCCGAGGACCTCTCGGTCGCGGCCGAGAACCTCGCGGCGCTCACCGCGAAGACGCCCGCCTTCCTCCCCTCCTACCTGCGCGCCGCGATCAGCACCGGCGGCGCCGTCGGCCCCGTGCTGCCCTGGGTGGTCGTGCCCGCGGCCCGCCGGGTCCTCCGCCGCCTCGTCGGGCACCTCGTGGTCGACGCCTCGGAGGCGCGTCTCGGTGCGGCCGTCGCCGCGCTGCGCGAGGGCGGCGACCGGCTCAACCTCAACCTCCTCGGCGAGGCCGTGCTCGGCGAGCGCGAGGCCCGCCGCCGCCTCGAGGGGACCCTCCGCCTGCTCGAGCGGCCGGACGTCGACTACGTCAGCGTCAAGGTCTCGAGCGTCGTCAGCCAGCTGTCGATGTGGGCCTTCGAGGAGGAGGTCGACCGCGTCGTGGAGCGTCTCACCCCGCTCTACCAGGCCGCCGCGTCCGGAGCCGACCCCACCTTCATCAACCTCGACATGGAGGAGTACCGCGACCTCGACCTGACGGTCGCCGTGTTCCGACGCCTCCTCGAGCAGCCGGGCATGCTCGACCTCGAGGCGGGCATCGTCCTGCAGGCCTACCTGCCCGACTCCGTCCGCGTGCTCGACGAGCTGACCGAGTGGGCGCAGGAGCGCCGGGCCCGCGGCGGAGCCCCGATCAAGGTGCGCGTCGTGAAGGGCGCGAACCTCGCGATGGAGCGGGTCGACGCGGCCCTGCACGACTGGCCGCTCGCGACCGTCGGCAGCAAGGTGGAGGCCGACACGAACTACAAGCGCCTGCTCGACCGGGCGCTGCGGCCGGAGCGCGTCGACGCGGTGCGCGTGGGCGTCGCCGGGCACAACCTCTTCGACCTCGCCTGGGCGTGGCTCACGGCGACCGAGCGCGGGGTGACCGGCGCGGTCGAGATCGAGATGCTGCTCGGGATGGCGACCGGGCAGGCGCGCGCCGTCCGCGAGGACGTGGGACGACTCCTCCTCTACACGCCCGTCGTGCACCCGCACGAGTTCGACGTGGCCATCTCGTACCTCATCCGCCGGCTCGAGGAGAACAGCAGCCCCGAGAACTTCCTGTCGGCCGCGTTCCGCCTCGACGACGAGGAGGTGCTGCAGCGGCAGCTCGGCCGCTTCCGCGCCTCGCTCGAGGCCCTCGACGACTCCGTCCCGCCGCCGAACCGCACGCAGGACCGCCTGCGGGAGTGGTCCTCCGGCTCCGGCCGCCGCCTCGTGCAGGAGCACGCCCGCGCCGGCGAGCGGGCGCAGGACCCGGCCGCCGCGGGCCTGACGCAGGCCGTCCTCGGCCTCAGCCGCGGCTCCGGTGCGGCCGCCGCGACCGCGGGCTTCCACAACGAGCCCGACACCGACCCCGCCCTCCCCGGCAACCGCCGCTGGGCGCGCCTGATCACCGAGCGCATCGCCGGCTCGACCATCGGAGCGGGCACGGCCGACGCCGCGCGCGTGAGCACCGAGGCGGAGCTCCAGGAGGTGCTGCGCACGGTGTCCCGCCGCGCGGAGCGCTGGGGCGAGCGCCTGGGCTACGACCGAGCGGCCGTGCTCGACCGCGCCGGCCTCGTCCTCGCCGCGAACCGCGACCGCCTGATCGAGGTGATGGCCTCCGAGACCGGCAAGACGATCGCCGAGGCCGACCCCGAGGTCTCCGAGGCCATCGACTTCGCCCACTACTACGCCACCCGCGCCCGCGAGCTCGACGCCGTCACCGGGGCCACCTTCGTCCCCGCGCGGGTCACCGTCGTCGCTCCGCCGTGGAACTTCCCGGTCGCCATCCCGGCCGGATCGATCCTCGCGGCGCTCGCCGCCGGCTCCGGAGTCGTGGTGAAGCCGGCGCCCCAGGCCCGCCGCTCGGCGGCTGTGCTCGTCGAGGCGCTCTGGGACGCGGGCGTCCCGCAGGAGCTCCTCGCCCTGGTCGACCTCGACGAGGAGGAGCTGGGACGGGCGCTGATCACCGACCCCCTCGTGGACCGCGTGCTGCTCACCGGCTCCTACGAGACCGCCCGCCTCTTCCGCTCCTGGCGGCCCGGCCTCGCGCTGCAGGCCGAGACCAGCGGCAAGAACGCGATCATCGTCACTCCCCACGCCGACTACGACCTCGCCGTCGCCGACATCGTCCGCAGCGCCTTCGGGCACGCCGGCCAGAAGTGCTCCGCCGCCTCCCTGGTGATCCTGGTCGGCTCGGTCGCCCGCTCCAAGCGCTTCCGCGCCCAGCTGGTCGACGCCGTCACGTCGCTCCGCGTCGGCCGGCCCGATGACCCGTCGGCGGTGATGGGGCCGCTCATCGAGGAGCCCACCGGCAAGCTCCTGCACGCGCTCACCACGCTGGGCGGAGGCGAGTCGTGGCTCGTCGAGCCGCAGCGCCTCGACGAGAGCGGCACGCTCTGGTCGCCGGGGATCCGCGAGGGCGTCACCGAGGACAGCTACGTCCACCTCACCGAGTTCTTCGGCCCGGTGCTCGGGATCATGCACGCGGCGACCCTCGAGGACGCCGTCCGGATGCAGAACGGCACCGAGTACGGGCTCACGGCCGGGCTCCACTCCCTGCACGCCGACGAGCTCGCCCTCTGGATCGACTCGGTCGAGGCGGGCAACCTCTACGTCAACCGGGGCATCACCGGAGCGATCGTCCGGCGCCAGCCCTTCGGCGGCTGGAAGCGCTCGTCCGTCGGCGGCGGCGCGAAGGCGGGCGGACCCAACCACCTCATCGGCCTCGGCTCCTGGAAGCCCTCACCCGCGCGCTCCTCCTCGACGCTGCACCTGCGCGGCCTCGACGACCGCGCGCGCCAGTTCATCGAGGCGGCCCAGTCCTCGCTCCGGTTCGAGCAGTTCGACCTGCTCCGCCGCTCCGCACTCTCCGACCAGCTCGCCTGGGCGACCGAGTTCGGAGTCGTCACCGACATCTCGAAGGTCGGCGTCGAGCGCAACCTGTTCCGCTACCTCCGCGTGCCGATCGCGCTGCGCCTGGCCGACGGCGGCGACCTCGGAGAGCTCCTCCGCGTCATCGCCGCCGGCCTGCTGACCCGCTCCCGGATGGACATCTCCACGTCCCTCCCGCTCCCGCCGCGGGTCCAGGAGATGCTCGGCGGCGACGAGCTCGCCGAGATGGCGGGCCTCGTCCCGCGCATCGTCGTCGAGACCGACGCCCAGTGGCTCGAGCGCGCCGCGGCCGGCCGCATCACGGCCCCGCGCATCCGCATCATCGGCGACATCGTCTCCGACCGCGTCGACGGCTACGCGGGCCCGCAGGCCCCCGGCAGCCCGACGCACGGACAGCAGGCCGTCGTCCGCCGATCGTCCGACTCGACCGGCTCCTTCACCGACGTCGTCGCCGGCATGACCCGCGGCAGCACGGGCACTCCGGTCCCGCTCACCCGCGCCGACGGATCCCGCGTCCCCCTCGCGACCGCCCTCGCCGAAGCCCTCGGCGGCGCCCTCGACACCGCCGTCTACGCCGACCCGGTCACCCCCGCCGGCCGCGTCGAACTGCTGCCCTTCCTCCGCGAGCAGGCGATCTCGATCACGAACCACCGCTTCGGCAACCCGATCGATCTGAGCGACGACGTGCTGTAGTCGATTCCACGCCCGTCCCTGACGGGCGTGGCGCGGTCGGCTTGGCGACGGGGTGCGTTCTGAGGAGCGGGGGGCGTTCGGCTACAGCGATCCGCTGGTACGCGGATCGCTGGTTCGCCTCGGGGGCGGTGCTTGCGGGGATGGTGTGGATCGGGCGTGGCGCGGTCGGCTTGGCGACGGGGTGCGTTCTGAGGAGCGGGGGGCGTTCGGCTACAGCGATCCGCTGGTACGCGGATCGCTGGTTCGCCTCGGGGGCGGTGCTTGCGGGGATGGTATGGATCAGGCGGGCGCGGGTCGGCGTCCCGACGGAGCCTCGGGACGCGGCTCGACGAGGGGCGACGGGGGGACTTACTTGTCGCGGCAAGTAGTGGATAGGGTGGGGGGATGAGTGCGCCCGAGACACGCTGGCTGACGCCCGATCAGCTCGACGCCTGGCTGCGCTTCATCGCGGTCGTGGAACTGCTGCCTGGCGCCCTCGACACGCAGCTGCAGCGCGACGCGGGGCTCACGCACTTCGAGTACCTGACGCTGGCGATGCTGTCCGAGGCGCCCGACCGCGCCCTCCGGATGACCACGCTCGCCGCCCGCACCAACGCGACCCTGCCCCGGCTCTCGCACGTGGTGACCCGCCTCGTCGCCCGCGGCTACCTCGAGCGCCGCCCCTGCGCCTCCGACGGCCGCGCCACGAACGCGGTGCTCACCGACGCCGGCCTCCAGAAGATCGTCGACACGGCGCCCGGTCACGTCGCGACCGTGCTGGCCGACGTCATCGATCCGCTCGACGCCGAGCAGATCCCGCAGCTGGCCGACATCATGTCGCGCATGCTCGCCCGGCTCGACCCCGAGGGCAGGATGACGGTCGACGCCGTGCGCTCCTCGCTCGGAGACCCCGACACCCGCTCCTGCTGAGCGCGCCGACCCCTCACTCCCGGGGCGGACCGGCCGCGGCCGGATCCGTGTACAGGGACTCCCGGACGTGCCAGTCAGGGTCCTCGAGGCCGCGCCCGCATGGAGCCGAGGTCCTGCACCGCGACCGGCTCGGCGCCGCCGGAGGCCGGCCCGTTCCCGAGCACCTCGCCGACCTCCTCCGGCTGCCGACGCTCACCGCGAAGAGGGCCTGCACCCGGGAGCGCGCGTCGATGATCTCCTTCGACCTGGAGGTCGAGAAGGAGGGGTGCGGGAGGAGCATCGCGGACACGTGCTCGGAGGCGACGGAGCAGGCGGCGTCGTCGCTGAACAGAGGATTCAGGGCTGAAAAGGGGATCCAGGGTCCGGCCGAGCGCCGTGGAGAACGCCCTCGAGCGCTCCGGATCCGTGAACGGGAGGTCGACGAGGATCGAGTCGACGGCCCTCCGCGTCAGTACAGCGATCGGCCGCGCGACACGCGGGAATCGGTGCCATCATCGCCTCGTGCAGTTCACCACGACGCTCTTCCAGATCGGCAACAACACCGGCATCGAGGTGCCGCCCGAGGTCCTCGAGGCACTCGGCGGCGGCAAGCGTCCCGCCGTCGCGGTGACGGTGAACGGCTACCGCTTCACCAGCACGGTCGGAGCGATGGGCGGACGCGCGCTCATCCCGTTCTCGGCCGAGAAGCGCCGCGAGACGCAGCTCGCCGGCGGTGACGCGATCGACGTCGTGATCGAGCTCGACACCGTGCCGCGCGAGGTCGTCGTGCCGGAGGACCTGGCGTCCGCGCTGGCCTCGGCGGGCGCTGCGGAGCGCTTCGCCGCGCTCTCGCCCAGCGCGCGGAAGGCCCACGTCACGTCGGTCGAGGGCGCGAAGGCCGCCGAGACGAGGGCGCGCCGCGTCGCCTCGATCGTCGCGGCGCTCGTCGGCTGACGGGCGCGCCACGGTCCGGGACGCCACCTCGTCGCCGGATAGGCTGCCTCCGGCGCCCCACGGCGGAGCGCTCTGGAAGCGGAGTCGGGGGACTTGATGGGTGCGGTTCGGCGTTGGGTGTTCCCGATCGTGTGGATGGTCATCATCGGAGCGGCGAGCATCGCCCTGGTGAAGATCGCGTTCTTCCCGGACGGCGCGGCCGAGGCCGATCCGACGCAGCCGACCGGTGAGATCACCGAGCCGACCGTCACGGTCGCCCGCGGCACGGTCACCAACGACCTCACCCTCCAGGGCACCGTCGCCGCCGACCCCGCCGTGCCGCTGAAGGCGACGGCGGCTGGAACGGTCGACGACGTCTACGTGCAGCAGGGCGCGGCCGTCGCGTCGGGCGATCTCATCTACGACATCCGCGTCGAGACTCCGCGCGACCCGGTCGAGACGACCGGCCCGGACGGCGCCGTCACCCTCACCCAGCAGGAGCCCTCCGTGCGCTTCGAGCGGGTCTACGCCGCGACCGGCGGCACCCTCAGCGCGCTCGGCGTCATCCACGACCAGGCCGTCACGGTCGGCGAGGTGACCGGACAGGTCGCGCCGCCGAGCTACGCCGTCACCGGCACGATCGACGCGCAGCAGCTCTACCGCATCCAGAACCGGCCGACGGAGGCGCAGGTCGCGATCACGGGCGGGCCCGCCGGCTTCACCTGCACCGACCTCACCATCAGCACCCCTCTCGCCGGAGCCGGCGAGGGCGGCACGACCGGCGGAGCGACGGACGGCGGCGGCGGTGGAACCTCCACCGGCGGCTCCGGCACGAGCTTCACCTGCCAGGTGCCGACGGAGGTCACCGTGTTCCCCGGGCTCGCCGCCTCGGTGACGCTCGCGGGAGGCAAGGCGGAGGACGTCCTCGTCGTGCCGACCACCGCGGTCGAGGGCACCGCCCAGTCCGGCGTCGTGTTCCGCCGGGCGGACGACGGCAGCACCGAGGAGGTCCCGGTGACGCTGGGACTCACCGACGGCAGCTCCGTCGAGATCACCGGCGGAGTGGAGGAGGGCGCCGAGCTCCTGCAGTTCGTGCCGGGCGCGGAGGAGGCTGCTCCCGACGTCCAGCTGGGCGGCGACTGCATCGCGCAGCCCGACGGCTCGGTCTTCTGCTCGTGACGATCCTCCGGCTCGAGGGGATCCGCAAGGTCGTCCCGCTGCCCGATGCACCGCCGCTGACGATCCTCGACGGCGTCGATCTCGAGGTGGGCGAGGGCGACCACGTCTCGGTCGTGGGGCGCAGCGGCTCCGGCAAGTCGACGCTGCTCAACATCCTCGGACTCATCGACGAGCCGACCGAGGGGCGGATGCTGCTCGAGGGTGCTCCCACCGAGACCCTGTCCTCGCGGGCCCGCGCGCGCATCCGCGGCGGCACCATCGGCTTCATCTTCCAGCAGTTCAACCTGCTGGAGGGGCGGACCGCCCGCGAGAACGTGATGACGCCGCTGCTCTACGCGACCGGATCGGAGTTCTGGCGCCGCCGCGACCTCGCGGCCGAGATGCTGGAGCGGGTCGGCCTCGGGCACCGCGTGGACTCGATGCCCGGGCGCATGTCGGGCGGCGAGCAGCAGCGGATCGCGATCGCCCGCGCCCTGGTGCGCCGACCGCGGCTGATCCTCGCCGACGAGCCGACGGGCGCCCTCGACACCGACACCGGCGAGAGCGTGATGGGCCTGCTCGACGAGATCGCCCGCGAGTCCGGCTCGGCGCTGGTCACCATCACCCACGACCCGGCCATCGCGGCGCGGGCCGAGCGCCACTACCGGCTCGACCACGGCCGCCTGGGCTCGACCGCGGATGCGGGCCCCGTCGCCGAGGCGGGGGTCCTCTGATGCGCGCGCTCGTCGGGATCGCCGGCGCGATCGTCGAGGCGTGGACCGAGCTGCGGATCCACCGCGGCCGCGTGCTGCTCTCGCTGGTCGGAGTCGCGGTGGCCGTCGCCGCCCTGACCGCGGTCGTCGCCGCCGGCGGCATCGCCCGCCAGGCCAGCATCGAGCAGGCCGAGCGCTCCAGCGGGCGCCCGGCGAGCCTCTTCCTCTCCGCCTACCCCTCCGGTACCGGCACCGCCGAGGTGGATGCCGACGCACTCCAGGCCGCGTGGACCGGTGCGCTGGAGCGCTACTCCATCACCTACGCGAGCCGCTCGACCTACGGCAGCGCGCGCGTCCAGTTCGCCGACGGCGCCGTCGACGTCGCGGTGCAGGCGGTCGACCAGCCCTTCGCCGAGATGCACCGGCTGAAGATCGTGGACGGCTCCTGGTTCACCGCCCGCGACTCCCAGCGCCTCGCTCCCGCCCTCGTCGTCAACGAGCGCTTCTGGGAGCGGATCGGGAGCCCGGATCTGCGCACCCACCCGGTGGTCACCCTGCTCGGCTCCGAGCGCGACGTCACGGGCGTGGTGGTCGGCGTGACTCCCTCCTCGCAGTTCGAGACGGACCCGTCGATGATGATGCTCGCGGACGCCTACCCGGCGGTCGCCCGCGACGCCGACCCGCAGTACGGCGGGCAGGGCGTGCCGAACTACGAGATGTGGGTGCCGCTCGACCTGGCCGAGCCCCTCGCCGCGGCGGTGGAGCGCGACGTGGCCGGCGCCCTGGGATCCGACTTCGAGGTGTCGGTCGACCGGCAGGACTACCTGGTCTACGACTCCGACCCCTTCGGCGTGCTGACCTGGGTGATCGGCGGCGTGGCGGGCCTGGTGCTGGCGCTCGGCGCGCTCGGACTGCTCAACATCGCCCTGGTCACCGTCCGGCAGCGGATCCGCGAGATCGGCATCCGGCGCAGCTTCGGCGCCTCCTCCGGCCGCATCTTCTTCTCGATCATGATGGAGAGCGTCGTGGCGACCGTGGTCGCCGGAGTGGTCGGCGTGACGATCGCGGTCATCCTCGTCACCAACCCGTGGACGGTGGCCTTCGTGCAGGACAACGGGATCGCCGACATCCCGCCTTTCCCGGCCGAGGCGGCGCTGCTCGGGCTCGGGGCGGCGACCCTCGTCGGCGCGCTCGCGGGCCTGGTGCCGGCGATCGTCGCCGTGCGGGTGAAGGTGATCGACGCGATCCGCTACTGAGGCCCGCCGAGGGTGACGACGAGCTCGTCGCCCTCGAGCGCGGCGTGCGCGTCGGAGTAGTGCGCGATCCGGGGCAGCCCCCGGGTGCTCGCACTCTCGTGGCTCCCGACGACGATGACGCGCATGCCGGCGTCCAGACCCGCCCGGATGCCGGCCTCGGCGTCCTCGAACACCAGCGCGTCCTCGGGGGAGACGCCGAGCAGGGCCGCGGCGGCGAGGTAGCCGTCGGGAGCAGGCTTGCCGTTCGCGACGTCGTGCGCGGTGACGACGGTGTCGGGGGAGGGGACGCCCGCCGCGGCCAGACGGGCGGCCGCCAGTGCCGGGCTCGCGGACGTGACCAGGGCGACGCGCTCGCGGGGGAGTGAGGCGAGGAACGCCGTCGCGCCGGGGATCTCGACGGTGCCCTCGGTGTGCTCGAGCTCGTACGCGTCGAGCTCCGCGACGATCGCGTCGACGTCGCTGCCGGCCGGAGCGAAGCGGCGGACGCTGTCGGCGGCGCGGACACCGTGAACGGCGCCGAGCACCGCGTCGTGGTCGAGACCGAAGCGCTCGGCGAAGGCGCCCCAGATGGTCTCGACGACGGCCGTCGAGTCGACGAGCGTCCCGTCCATGTCGAAGAGGGTGGCGCGGGCTCGGAGGAGGTGGGGCATGCGTCCATCCTGGCGGTCGGCGGCCTCCGGCGTCTGCCGGAGCGGACAGCGCTCGGACAGCGCGCGATCAGCCCGCCCTCAGGCCATGCATCGTGTCGCGGCGCTACGGTGGTCCGAGATCGCGGGCAGACGCCCGGAGGGGAGTGGAGGACGCCATGACGGACGACAACGGAACCGGCACGGACCAGGGCGCGAGCACGGGCGGCGAGGCCTCCGGACCCCGCGCCGGGTGGTACCCGGACCCGGCGGGCTCGTCCCGTCAGCGCTGGTGGGACGGGACCGGCTGGACGGAGTCGCTCCGCGACGCGCCGGCGGCCACTCCCACCGCCCCGGCCGAGAGCGGGTCGGCGCAGGCCGCCGCGACTCCCGTTCCGCCGACCGCACCGACTCCGCCCGCGCCACCCGCCGAGCGTCCCGCCTACGGGGAGACGTCGAGCGGAGCGGCGACGAGCTACGGACAGTCGGCCTCGGGTCGGTATCCGCAGCAGCCGTCGTCCGCCGACCCGCAGCAGAGCTACGGCCAGCAGGGCTACGGGCAGCAGGGCTACGGGCAGGGCTACGGCCAGCAGGGCGCCGGCCAGCAGCAGCCGCAGCAGCCGCAGCAGGGCTACGGCCAGCAGGCTCCCCAGCAGTACGGCCAGCAGCCGCAGCAGCCGCAGCAGCCGCAGCAGCCCTACGGCCAGCAGCAGCCGCAGTACCCGGCCTACGCCGCGGCTCCCGGAGCACCCGTGCAGCAGCGCGACACGAGCATCGTCACGTCCACCCCGTGGATCTGGGTGGTGGTTCTCCTGCCGCTGCTCTCGGCGCTGTCGATCTTCCTCCTCCCGCCGAGCGCGATCGTCGACTCGTCGATGGCCTCGACCTACGGGCCGAGCTCCTCGATGGGGATGTCGACCGCCTACCTCGTCGGCCTCGGCGTGCTCCAGGTCGTCGGCTTCCTGATCTACGCGGCGGAGGTCGTCTTCGCCTTCCTCGACTGGCGCCAGCTGAAGCGAGCCGGCCTGCAGCGTCCGTTCCACTGGGCGTGGGCCTTCCTCGCCGCTCCCTACGTCTACGTGATCGGCCGAAGCGTGGTCGTGAAGCGCGTGACCGGCGGCGGACTCCTCCCGCTCTGGGTCTTCCTCGGCGTCGTGGTCGTGTCGTTCCTCATCGCGATCGGCTGGACGGTGTCGCTCTTCTCCCAGATGACGCAGGCCTTCGCTCCCGCGGGCTTCTGAACCCGTGCGCGCCGCCGATCTCGTCCTGACCGGCGGCGCCGTCTTCACCGCCGACGCCGTGCGCTCCCGAGCGCACGGCGTCGCTGTCGTCGGAGGGCGGATCGTCGCGGTCGGCGCCGACGCCTCCGACCTGATCGGGCCGCGCACCGAGGTGGTCGACCTCGAGGGCCGGATGCTCGTCCCCGGCTTCCAGGACGCCCACGTGCACCCGGTCTGGGGCGGTGCCGCGCTGCTGCGCTGCTGGCTCGGAGCGGGAGGGTCGCCCGCCGAGCACCTGGCGACGGTCGCCGAGTACGCGGCTCGGGAGAGCGGAGCGGAGTGGATCCTCGGCGGCGGCTGGAACCTGCCCGACTTCCCCGGAGGCACCCCGACCGCCCGCGAGCTCGACACGGTCGTCCCTGACCGGCCCGCCTTCCTCACCAACGCCGACGGGCACGGTGCCTGGGTCAACTCCGCCGCACTGCGCCTCGCGGGGATCGACCGCACGACGCCGGACCCCGCCGACGGCCGCATCGAGCGCCTGGCCGACGGCACCCCCTCCGGCACCCTGCACGAGGGGGCGATGGACGCGGTCCGCCGCCACCTCCCGCCCGCGAGCGCGGACGAGCTCCACCGCGCGCTGCTCCTCGGGCAGGAGACCCTGCACTCGTTCGGAGTGACGGCGTGGCAGGACGCGATCATCGGCTCCTACGGCGATGTGGGCGACCCCGGTCCGGTGTACCGCCTAGCGGCGCTGAGCGGCGAGCTGACCGGGCGCGTCCGCGGTGCGCTGTGGTGGGACCGGGGCCGCGGCGTCGAGCAGATCCAGGAGCTCGTCGAGCGGCGCGCGGCGCTCGCCGCCGACCGCTTCGCGCCGACGACCGTCAAGATCATGCAGGACGGGGTCGCCGAGAACTTCACGGCGGCGATGCTCGAGCCCTACCTCGACGGGCACGGCGGCCACGGTCACGGCGACGGCCTCTCGATGGTCGACCCGCGCCTCCTGAACGAGGCCGTGCCGCTCCTGGACGCGGCCGGGTTCCAGGTGCACTTCCACGCGATCGGCGATCGCGCCGTGCGCGAGTGCCTGGGCGCCGTCGAGCGGGCGATCGAGGCGAACGGGCGCCGCGGCAACCGCCACCACCTCGCCCACCTGCAGGTCGTGCATCCGGACGACCTGCCGCGCTTCCGTGCGCTCGACGTCACGGCCAACCTGCAGATGCTGTGGGCCTCGCTGGAGCCGCAGATGGTGGAGCTGACGCTGCCGTTCCTCGGTGAGCGGCGCGGCTCGTGGCAGTACCCCTTCGGCGACCTGCTCCGCTCGGGCGCGGTGCTCGCCGCGGGGAGCGACTGGCCGGTGTCGACGCCCGACCCGCTCGCCGCGATCCACGTCGCGGTGAACCGGCTCTCGGCGCCGTCCGAGCGCGAGCCGGGGAGCGAGGAGGTGTTCCTCCCGGAGCAGCGCCTCGACCTCGCCACCGCCCTCTCCGCCTCCACGGCCGGCTCGGCGTGGGTGAACGGCCTGGAGGGCGAGTCGGGCTCGATCGCCGTGGGACTCGCGGCGGACTTCGCCCTGCTGGACCGGGACCCCTTCGCCGGCGACCCCCGCGCGATCGGGGACACCCGGGTGCTGGGCACCTGGATCGGCGGCGAGCGCGTCCACACCGCAGCGGACGCGCCCGCCTGATCCGGGTCGTTCAGGAGGCGGCGCTCAGCAGGTGATCGCTCCGCCGATGATCCCCGCGAGCAGCCCGCCGGTCGCGGAGGCGATCGCGCCGGGACCGGAGATCGCGCCGATCACCCCGCCGGTCGCGGCACCGCTGACGCCGCTCCCGGCGACGCAGTGGCCCCACTCGGGCGAGCTCCAGTCGCTGTTCAGGTGCAGGCCGCCCGCCGCCGAGCGGGACGCCGAGTCCGGGGCGAAGTGGAAGGTGAGCGTGTCGGAGTCGTCGATCGACCAGTGGCCCGACACGGTGCGGCCGCGTCCGACGTCGATCCTCTCCGGGAGTGCGTCGGACGTCTCGGCGCCGTCCGTGAAGCCGACCCCGCCGCCCGCCAGCTCGACGATCCGCGTGTCGTCGGTGACGTCGAAGGTCACCGTCGACGCCGATCCGCCCCGTGCCTCGAGGTGCACCCGGCTGCTCGTCTCCTGCCTCGCCGGCTCGGCGTGCGCGGCCTGCGCTGTGAACAGCGGCACCGCCAGCAGAGCGGCCGCCGCCGCGACCAGTGCCGTGCTCGTCCTCTGTCGTTCCATCGTCGTTCCCTCCCTCGGATTCCGATCCAGGAGGGAGGGCTCAGCGCCGCCGGTCGACGAGGGCGAGGACGACGGACGCCACCGCTGCCGCGACGGCGGCGGTGACCACGACGTCCCACGGATCCTCGGCGCCCACCGCGGTCGCGACGAGGTGCCCGGCCAGGACGCCGACGAACAGTGCCGGGAGCATCAGCCAGATGCGCCGTCTCCGTCGTGCCGCCGTACCGGCCTGTTCCCTGTCGCTCATGCTCGCCCTCCTGGATTAACCATACAGGTATGGAGTACCAGGCGGTCGCGACGCGCGTCGAGGAGGTGGCGCGATCCGTCAGGCCTCGCTGCGCTGGATGAGGCGGGAGAGGACGATCGCGGAGCGCGTGTGGTCGACGTTGGGCGCGATGCGGACCTTCTCGAGGGCGAGCTCGAGGCTGGGGATGTCGCGCGAGCGGATGTGGACGATCGCGTCGGCGGAGCCGGTGACCGTGCCCGCGTCGACGACCTCGGGGACCGCGGAGAGGATGCGGCGGAGCTCGTCCGGAGCGACGGTGCCGCGGCAGAAGAGCTCGACGTAGGCCTCGGTGGCCATGCCGTCGACCGCGGGGTCGACCTTGATCGTGAAGCCGCGGATCACGCCGTCGGCCACGAGGCGGTCGACGCGGCGCTTCACCGCGGAGGCGGAGAGCCCGACCACGCCGCCGATGTCGCCGTAGCCCGCGCGGGAGTTCTGGCGCAGCAGATCGAGGATCTTCCGATCGATGTTGTCCATGCTCCGAGGATAGGCGCGGCCGGAGCGGCGCCTGGACGGCAGCAGAGTGCCACTGGAGATTCGTGACGCCCGGCTATATAGTTGCTCGCGGTCCATAGTTGATCGCGGTCAACTAGGTCCGCCGCCGTGCTGAAGAGGAGCCCATGTCACACCCCGAACACCGCGCCGCATCGCGCGGAACCACCGCGCCGCACGCCCCCGCCGGGCCGGACGGCGCCATGTCGCACCGCCAGGTGCTCGAATCGCTCAGCGGCCTGCTGCTGGGCATGTTCGTCTCGATCCTCGCGGGCACGGTCGTGTCGACCTCGCTGCCCCGGATCATCTCCGACCTCAAGGGCGACCAGAACGCCTACACCTGGGTCGTCACCGCGACCCTGCTCGCGACCACGGTCTCCACCCCGCTCTGGGGCAAGTTCGCCGACCTGTTCAACCGCAAGCTGCTGATCCAGCTCGCCCTCGGGCTGTTCGTCATCGGCTCCGCCCTGGCCGGCTTCTCGCAGGACACGAACATGCTGATCGTCTTCCGCGTGTTCCAGGGCCTGGGCGCCGGCGGACTCGCCGCGCTGAGCCAGATCATCATGGCCGACATCATCAGCCCCCGTGAGCGCGGCAAGTACGCCGGCCTCTTCGGCGGCGTGATGGCGATCGGCACCGTCGGCGGCCCGCTCCTGGGCGGCGTCGTGACCGACGCGTTCGGCTGGCGCTGGAACTTCTTCATCGCGATGCCCGTCGCGATCGTCGCGATCGTCCTCCTCCAGATGACCCTCCGCCTCCCCGCGCACCCGAAGCGCAAGGTGCGGATCGACTACCTCGGCGCCGTGCTCATCGCGGGCGGAGTCTCGCTCCTGCTGATCTGGGTCTCCCTCGCCGGCAAGAACTTCGACTGGGCCTCGTGGGAGACCGCGGTCATGGTCGGCGGCGCCGTCGTGCTGCTCATCGCCGCCGTGATCACCGAGCTCACCGTGGCCGAGCCGATCATCCCGATGGGGATGTTCAAGAACCGCACCTTCAGCCTCGCCGTCGTGGCGAGCATCTCGGTCGGCGTCTCGATGTTCGGCGTCGCCGTCTTCCTCGCGCAGTACATGCAGCTGGCCCGCGGAGCCACGCCGACCCAGTCGGGCCTGCTCACCATCCCGATGATGGCCGGCCTGCTGATCGCCTCGACGATCTTCGGCGGGATCATCTCCCGCACCGGCAAGTGGAAGGCGATCATGATCAGCGGCGGCGTGCTCGCCGTGATCGGAACCTCCCTCCTCAGCACCCTCCGCTACGACACGGACCTGGTCCTCGTCGGGATCTACATGGCCGTCCTCGGCGCCGGCCTGGGCATGCTGATGCAGAACCTCGTCCTGGTGGTGCAGAACTCGATCGAGGTGAAGAACCTCGGCGTCGCGACCAGCGCGGTCACGTTCTTCCGCAGCCTCGGCGGCACCGTCGGAGTCTCGGTCCTGGGCTCGATGCTCGGCACCGTGATCGCCGACCGCATCAAGACCGGCATCGCGGGTCTCGCTCCCGCCGACCAGGCTCTCGCCGCGCAGGCGCTGGGCAGCGGCACGATCCCGCAGCCGGCGACCCTGCCCGACGCCGTGCGCGTCGTGGTCGAGAGCGCCTACGGGATCGGCGTGGGCGACGTGTTCCTCTACAGCATCCCGCTCGCCGTGGTCACGCTGATCGCCGTCGTCCTCCTGCCCAACGTGAGCCTCGGCTCGAAGAACGCGGTGCAGCTCAAGGCGGAGCCGACCACTCCGCTGCAGGCCGCGGAGGACGCCCTCATCGCCGCCTCGGACGGCCAGGCGGCGCTCCGCCCCGTCGGCCAGGCCCGGCGGACGGACGACGCGACGCACGCCCGAGAGGGTCGCGAGGCCACTCCCGTCGGACACGGCCGCCACGCCGACGAGGAGCGGCAGGAGGAGCCGGTCGGGCACGCCCGGCACGCTGCTCCCACCGGCTCCGTCGACGTGATCGAGCGCTCCTGATGCCCGCCGCCGCGCCCTCGGCCGAGGCGCTGCACGAGGTCGAGGAGCAGATCACCGTGCTCGCCGTCCAGGTGCGCCTCGCCGTCCGGGACGCGGCGGCGTCGATCGACCCGGCGCTGCCGCCCTTCGGACTGCGGCTGCTGCGGATCCTCGAGCGCTGCGGTCCGGTCCACTCCGGCGCCGCGGCGGAGCGGCTCGGGGTCGACCGCAGCGCGATCAGCCGCCAGGCCCGCCAGCTCGCCGAGCTGGGCCTGGTCGAGATGACCTCCGATCCCGCCGACGGCCGAGCGCGGTTCCTCTCGCTCAGCGCGGCCGGATGCGAGCGGATGCGCGACCTCGGCGGCCGTCAGCGGCAGCGGATGCAGGAGGCGCTGAGCGCCTGGCCCGAGGAGGACCTGCGCGCGTTCGCGGGATACCTGGAGCGGCTGACCGCGGCGGAGTGAGCCGCGTGATCTGAACGAGTGGCGCGGACCGACGGGGTCCGCGCCACTTCTGCGTGCCGCCGGACGCGGCGCGGGCGCGCTGACCGCGCGCCGTCTCGCGCCACCCGGTGCCGACGTCGTCGTGGTCGTTCTACATTTCCTGAGATGTTCTCACTCAGGAGGCGATGACCCTGTTCTCTTTCGACCATGCAGCAGCGGCGGAGCTGGTCCGTGCCTCGGACGAGGCGGCGGAGGCGCTCGCCTCCCAGGAGCTGCTGAGGTCCGTCGCTGCCGAGTACGCACTGGGCGAGTTCCGCGGCGCGTACGCCGAGCTGTTCCGCCGGGTCCGCCTCTGCGACAGGGAGAACCGCGGTCGGCTGAGCGCCGAGCTGCACGAGCTCGCCGACACGGTGCGGCTCGTGGCGAGGAAGGCCGAGGAGGAGCGTCGGCGCCGGGAGGAGTACGCGGCCTGGGAGCGGCGGGCGGACGAGCGCGAGCGGCAGCGCCGCCTCGATCCGGTCGCGGCCCTCGCGGCGGGAGTCGAGGAGGTCGTCGACCGGCCGCCGTCCGATCGGCCGGTCGTGCCTCCGCCGATCCGTGCGCTGTTCTCCCCGCGGTCGGTGCCCCGCACGTCCCCGGGCGGCCCCGCCGCGGGAGGCACGACCTCCGCCGATCCCGAGCGCCTCGACGTCTTCGTCTCGCAGACCCGGCAGGCGGACGAGGCGATGCGCTCCCGGCTCCAGGATCTGATGGCCGCCTGGGGAGCCTTCGGCAACCGCTGCTCGTGGGCGCCGGTCGAGTCCTTCTCGGTGCTCCGGGGCTTCCGCGAGCTGCTGTCGATCGGTGCGGCCGACGCGACCTGGGTCGAGCAGATCTCCCTGGCCTTCACCGCCGCGGGGGGAGCGGCGCTCTCCGTTCCGGTCCTCGACGCCGTCGGCACCCTGGCGCGGCCCCGGGGCGGCCGGAGCCTGCTCGACTCCCTCGCGGCACTCTCGTCCGACGATCTCGCGACACTCCTGGCGGCGTCGCCCGACCTCGCGGCGCGCCTCGGGCGACTGGCTCCGACCCTCGTGAACGACTGGTGGCGGAGCCTCGACTCCACGGACGGCGCGCGCTTCTCGCCGCAGCAGGAGGCGCTGGTCGCCGGTCTGCCCGGAGTGATCGGAAATCTGGAGGGTGTTCCCTACCGCGCCCGGGTGAGGGCGAACGAGAGGGCGCTGAGGGCGCGGATCGTGGCGCTGAGGAGCGAGGCGGCGGGCCTGCGCGGGAAGGCGGGCGACGGGGAGCGACTCGCGGCGGTGGAGTCGCAGCTGGTGGCGCTGAGGGACGTGCGGGCATCGCTCCGGCGCGGTCTCGGTCAGGACCCGCGCTTCCTCATCTCCCTGACCGCCGACGAGCCTCCGCTCGCCGCCGTCTCGATCGGCGATCCCGACACCGCCACGAACGTCACCTACGCCGTCCCCGGGATGGGACAGACGACGGAGAGCATGACCCGATGGACGAAGGCGTCGCAGAATCTGCAGTCACTCCTCCCGCCCGGCAGCGCCGTCGTCTCCTGGATCGGCTACGAGACCCCGCCGATGGCGCGGCTCGGCGGGAACGGCATGGACGTCCTCACCTCGAACCAGGCGGTCGCCGGCGGCGCCGCACTCGCCTCGGCTGTCCAGGGGCTCTCCGCGGTCCGGGGCGACGACCTGCCGAAGCCGAACGTCGTCGCCCACTCCTACGGCAGCACTGTCATGGCCGTCGCCGCCTCGCGCTCGGACGTCGAGCTCGGGGTCGTCGTGACGCTGGGCTCGGCCGGCCTCCCGGACAGCGTCGACGCGGCGAGCGACCTGCACGCGGAATCCGTCTTCGCGGGGCAGGCGCGGGACAAGTACCTCGGCGAGACCGAGAGCGGCGACGAGGCCGCGTGGATGGGCCGCGCCTTCAGCTGGAACCACCACACGGATCCCGCTGACGAGGACTTCGGCGCGCGCGTCTTCGGTGTGGAGACCGGAGGCGACGCCGGGAGGATCGTGACGGATCACGCTGCGCTGAAGAGCGACGACGGCGATCTCGCGGGGTATCTCGACACGAACACCGAGTCCCTGCAGAACGCGGCGTGGGCCGTCTCCCGGCGACTCGACCTGCTGACCGAGAACCGGCCGCTCGGACCGACCGCCTTCCAGAAGGCGGTCGTGGGAGCCTCCCATGGCGGGTAGAGGCTCTCCTCAGCGGACGGGCGTCGCGCTGACCGTCGCCGCTCTGCTCGTGATGTCGATGACCGCTTGTGCAACGGAGAAGGAGGCGAGACCGGTGAGCACGATGAGTCCTCGGGAGGGTCGGGACCGGGTGGTGGAGTTCGTGCGGGACTCCGCGGGGCGGCTCGATGTGGAGGGGTGGTGGCCGCGGAGCGGCGCGGCCAGGCCCGATGTGTGCGGCCCCGGCGACCGGGTGAGCGGTGCGAGCTACAGCTACGCCTGGTGGGCCCCGGCGGGCACCGATGTCGAGGGGGATGCGCGGAAGGTCGCGGACTACTGGGAGTCGCTGGGGATGACGGTGAGAGTGACCGATTCGACTCCGCGCCCGACGGTCTACGGGCAGGGCGGACCGGTGCTGCGGGCGAGCTTCGTCACCGGCGCTGTCGAGGAGATGTACATGATCGGGGCGGAGATGCCGTGCGCGCCCGGCGATTTCGAATCACTCCTCCTCGAGGACGAGGCTCAGCGCGCGGCGGGCGCGGTCCTTCCGGGTGATGAAGGGGTCGTTCCGAAGCCGGATCCGTGGGACCTCCCACTCCAGTCCGATCCGTCGGGTTCCGGCTCGGAGGGATGAGCCGCCCCGTCCACCGCGTCCGGATCGGAGATGCCGACGTCGCTTCCGTTGCCGGGGGAGGGGTCGGCCTCAGCGCGGTGCGCCCACCAGCTGCGCGACGTGCACGACGAAGGCGCGGCGGCGGTCGCGCGTCTCCTCCCCGCCCCGGGAGGCGAAGGGGGTGAGGTGCCAGATCTCGCAGAGGCCGAGGAGGGCGATGAAGAGGTCGTCGGCGGACCAGCTCGCGTCGACGACGCCGGTGCGCTGCCACTCGAGGACCCGGGCCTCGGGGGCGGGGACCCCGCCGAGATGCTCGCCGGCCTCCTCCCAGACGCCGGCTCCCTCCAGGCGCGCCCACGTGAGCAGGCGCAGGAACTCCGGGTGCTCCCACACATGGTCGAACATGCGGCCCGCGAGGTCGGGGAGGTCCGCCGCCTCGGCGAGGAGCGTCTCGTCGAGAGCGCCGAGCGCCTCGACGACGGTCGCGACGAACAGGCCGCGCTTGCCGCCGTAGTAGGCGTAGAGCCGCTCCTTGTTCAGACCCGCCGCCGCGGCCACACGGTCGACCCGGGCGCCCGCGAAGCCGTGGGCGGCGAACTCGACGGAGGCCGCGCGGAGGATCCGCTCGCGTGCGGGCAGCGCCGCATCGGATGTCGGCTCCATGGTTCACCTCCGGGCGCTCGAACGATACACTCTTCTTCGCCCAACCAACTGGTTGGGGTGGTTCGGCCCCGATGACGCGGCTCGGATCCGGACCCGCCGGTCCCGCTCCGCTCCGTGTGAAAGGCCGCCATGCCCTCCCCGTCCGCTCCCTCCTCCGCCCGCCGCTGGTGGGTGCTCGTGATCCTCGCGCTCACGCAGCTCGTCGTCGTGCTCGACGGCACCATCGTCACGATCGCCCTCCCCGCCGCGCAGGCCGACCTCGGCCTCACCGACGTCGAGCGCCAGTGGGTCGTCACCGCCTACGCCCTCGCGTTCGGCGCGCTCCTGCTCCTGGGCGGCCGCATCGCCGACTACACCGGCCGCAAGCGCACCTACCTGATCGGGATGATCGGCTTCGGCGCCGCCTCCGCCTGGGGCGGCCTCGCCACCTCCGGCACCGAGCTGATCGCCGCCCGCGGGCTGCAGGGCGCCTTCGCCGCGCTGCTCGCTCCGGCCGCTCTGGCCCTCCTCACCGTCTCCTTCCCCTCCGGCCGCGAGCGGGGCACGGCCTTCGCCGTCTTCGGAGCGGTCGCCGGAGCGGGCGCCGCCGTCGGCCTCGTGCTGGGCGGGCTGCTCACCGAGTTCGCCGACTGGCGCTGGTGCCTCCTCGTCAACGTCCCCGTCGTCGTGGTCGGCGCGATCGCCGGCCAGCTGCTCGTCACCGAGAGCCGCGCGGAGGGGCGCAACCGCTTCGACGTCGCCGGGACGATCACCGTCGCGCTCGGGCTCGCGAGCGTCGTCTACGGCTTCACCCTCGCCGAGCAGGGCTGGCTCCGCGTCGACACCCTCGGCTTCCTCCTCGTCGGCGTGCTGCTGCTGGCCCTCTTCGTGCGGATCCAGGCCCGCTCCGACCACCCGTCGCTGCCGCTGCGCATCGTCGCCGACCGCGTCCGCGGCGGAGCATTCCTGGTCCAGGCGATCGTCGGCAGCGTGATGATCGGCTCCACCCTCTACCTGACCCTGCACCTGCAGCTGGTCCTGGGCCTGCCGCCGCTCGAGGCGGGCCTGGCCAATCTGCCGATGACGGTGACGATCATGATCGTCGCCGGAGTCGCCGCCAAGCTGCTGCCGCGCACCGGCCCGCGCGTGCTGATGATCGTCGGCCCGCTGATCGCGGCGGCCGGGCTCCTCTACCTGAGCCGCATCACCCCCGACGGCGGCTACCTCCTCGAGGTGCTGCCCGCGCTGATCCTCCTGGGCGTCGGCATGGCGATGGTCTTCGTGCCGCTGCAGAACCTCGCGCTCACCGGAGTCGCGGCCCACGACGCCGGTGCCGCCGGAGCGACCGCCAACGCCGCCATGCAGATCGGCGGCTCGATCGGGCTGTCGATCTTCACGACCCTCTACGCGGGAGTCGCGGGTGAGCAGCAGTCGCCGGTCGCCTTCGTCGACGGCTACTCCGCGGTCTTCGTCGCGGCCGCGATCGGGCTGGTCGTGGCCTCCGTCGTCGCCGTCGCGATGATCCGGGTGAAGAAGGAGGAGTTCCTCGCTCAGGCTCCGAAAGAGGCCGTCGCCCACCTGGGCTGATCCCGGCCTAGGCTCGGAAGCGCCATGCAGCCACTGACCGAGACCGAGATCCGCGAGTCCTTCGTCAACGCCTCCCGCAAGGAGGTCGCCGACCTCGCGCTGCCGAAGGACTTCGACGCGCTGGACTGGTCGGTCATCGACCATCTCGGCTGGCGCGACCGGAGGATGGGCCGCCGCGCCTACGTCGTCGTGCCGCTGGAGGAGCGCCTCGTCGGGGTCCTGCTCACCCAGGCCGACGCCCTGCCGCGCTCGCGGGCGCAGTGCTCGTGGTGCCGCGACGTGCAGCTCCCGAACGACGTCGTCTTCTTCGGGGCGCGGAAGGCCGGAGCGGCCGGGCGGGCGGGGGACTCGCTCGGCACGCTCGTCTGCTCCCGCTTCGAGTGCTCGGTGAACGTGCGGCGGCGCCCGTCGGTGGCCTACATCGGCTTCGACCTCGAGGCGGCGCGAGCGCAGCGGATCGCGACTCTGCGGGCGCGCACCGAGGGCTTCGCGCGCGAGGTGCTCGGCGAGGCGTGACCGCGCTCAGCGGCGCGTGGACGCGCGCACGTGCATCCGCTCGCCCTGGCGGCCGAAGAGGCTGAGGAACTCGACCTGCTGCTCGTCGGCGCGGCCGAACCAGTGCGGCACCCGGGTGTCGAACTCGGCGGCCTCGCCGGCCGGCAGCACCAGATCGTGCTCGCCGAGCCGCAGGCGGAGTCGCCCGCTCAGCACGTAGAGCCACTCGAAGCCCTCGTGCGCGCGCTGCTCCGCCGGCTCCGTCACCGGCCCGGCCGGGAGCGTGTGCTTGAACGCCTGGAGCGCGCCCGCGTCGCGGCTGAGCGGCTGGATGAGCATGCCGTTCCGGCGCACCGGCCGCCCGTGCACGCGGGGATCCTCCGGCGCCGCGCCGACGAGCTCGTCGAGCGGCGCCCCGAGGGCGCGGGCGATCGGGAGGAGCAGCTCCAGCGTCGCGCGGCGGCCGCCGCTCTCGAGGCGCGAGAGGGTGCTCGCCGAGATGCCGGTCTCGGCGGCGAGGGACGCGAGCGTGCGGTCGCGGCGGGTGCGCAGGCGACGGAGCTGCGGTCCGACGGCGGCGACTGGCAGCGGCGAGGCCGGCGAAGGAGGCGCCGAGGATCAGGACG
>NZ_PSVU01000127.1:0-738 GCF_002932515.1 Rathayibacter sp. AY1D5 | reverse complement strand
CCCGCGATCAAGCGTCGAAGCGGTAGCCGAGGCCGCGGACAGTAACCAGGAGCACCGGCTCCTTCGGCGTCTTCTCGATCTTGGAGCGGATGCGCTTGACGTGGACGTCGAGGGTCTTCGTGTCGCCGAAGTAGTCGCTCCCCCAGACGCGGTCGATGAGCTGGCCGCGGGTGAGGACACGGCCCGCGTTGCGGAGGAGCATCTCGAGGAGCTCGAACTCCTTGAGGGGCATCGGGGTCTCGACGCCGTCGACTTCGACCGTGTGGCGTTCGATGTCCATGCGGACGGGGCCGGCGACGACGATCCGCTCCTCGCCGGGCTCCTCGGTGCGGCGTCGGAGGACGGCGCGGATGCGGGCGAGCAGTTCGCGGGTGGAGTAGGGCTTGGTGACGTAGTCGTCCGCGCCGAGCTCCAGGCCGACGACGATGTCCACTTCGGAGTCCTTGGCGGTGACCATGATGATCGGGACGGAGGAGCGGGTGCGGATCTCGCGGCAGACCTCGGTGCCGGGCATGCCGGGCAGCATGAGGTCGAGGAGGATCAGGTCGTAGTCGCCCTCGTCGAAGGCGGCGACGGCGCGGTTGCCGTCCTCGGCGACGGTGACGTCGTATCCCTCGCGTTCGAGCAGGTAGCTGAGGGGCTCGCTGAGGGCGCTCTCGTCCTCGACGAGCAGGATGCTGGTCACGCGTGTTCTCCTATCGGGGCGGTCGCCGCGAAGGGCGTCCGGGCGGGGTCGGC
>NZ_PSVU01000126.1:0-777 GCF_002932515.1 Rathayibacter sp. AY1D5 | reverse complement strand
ATGATGCCGACGCACAGGGGCGTGGTGGCGGGCGCCTCGGTCGCGGCGTCCGAGCCGAGCTCGTCGACGGTGGCGAAGGTGTCGTGCGCTCCCGCGAGGGCGGTGAGGTCGGCGGACTGGGCGTCGGTGGAGATGGTGGTCATGATGTGTCCCTTTCGTGGAGTACCTCGGGCTGAGGTGGTGGTCCCCTCGGGATCGAGGGGAGGTTCGTGGGGCCCTAGCGGGCGGTGAGTCCCGGGCGGTCCGGGTCGATGCGCGCGGCGCGGGCGGCGTCGGCCCAGGCGTCGGCGGCGGGGATCGTCTCGGCCGAGGAGCGCAGGAGCGCTTCGGCGAGGACGCGGGAGCGGTGCTGGCCGAAGCTCAGTCCGCGGTAGGAGGAGCGCTCGTCGGCCGGGTCCTCGGCGTAGGCGAGGCCGTCGGCGAGCCTCTCGGCGAAGGCCGAGACGGCGGTGCGGGGCGAGGGCCGGGCATCGAGCAGCGGAGTGATCCTCCGGGCGACGTCGTCGGCGGAGTCGGCGGGCAGGTAGACGACGAGGGCGTCGGAGCGGGGGAAGGCCCGCGGGTCCGAGAGCGCCTTGGCCTGGTGGCGGGCTCCGGAGGCGGCGAGCGCCTCCAGGAGCGGGCCCCACAGGGCGAGCGCGTCCTCCGCCGAGTCGGCGACGAGCGAGAGGCGCACGACCCGGTCGGCGGGATCGAGTCCCATCGGGCCGAGGGCGAGGAGGTAGCCGGGAGTGGTGCGGGTGCGCCAGCTCGGCAGCCGGACGCCGGCGACGGCCC
>NZ_PSVU01000125.1:0-788 GCF_002932515.1 Rathayibacter sp. AY1D5 | reverse complement strand
CCACTCCTACCAGCCTTTACAACGGTATGAGTGTAGTGATTATCAAGTTATCGGCTTATTAGTACCGGTCAGCTCCGACAGTCTTTAGTCCTGTCTTCCACATCCGGCCTATCAACCCAGTCGTCTGGCTGGGAGCCTCTCCCCCGAAGGGATGGAAATCTCATCTCGAAGCCGGCTTCCCGCTTAGATGCTTTCAGCGGTTATCCGTTCCGAACGTAGCTAATCAGCGGTGCTCCTGGCGGAACAACTGACACACCAGAGGTTCGTCCATCCCGGTCCTCTCGTACTAGGGATAGATCTTCTCAAATTTCCTGCGCGCGCAGCGGATAGGGACCGAACTGTCTCACGACGTTCTAAACCCAGCTCGCGTACCGCTTTAATGGGCGAACAGCCCAACCCTTGGGACCTACTCCAGCCCCAGGATGCGACGAGCCGACATCGAGGTGCCAAACCATGCCGTCGATATGGACTCTTGGGCAAGATCAGCCTGTTATCCCCGAGGTACCTTTTATCCGTTGAGCGACAGCGCTTCCACAAGCCACTGCCGGATCACTAGTCCCGACTTTCGTCCCTGCTCGACTTGTCAGTCTCACAGTCAAGCTCCCTTGTGCACTTACACTCGCCACCTGATTGCCAACCAGGTTGAGGGAACCTTTGGGCGCCTCCGTTACTCTTTGGGAGGCAACCGCCCCAGTTAAACTACCCATCAGGCACTGTCCCTGAACCCGATTAGGGTCCGAAGTTAGATATCCAGAGTGACCAGAGTGGTATTTCAACAATGACTCCAC
>NZ_PSVU01000124.1:0-793 GCF_002932515.1 Rathayibacter sp. AY1D5 | reverse complement strand
TCGTCGCGGAGGGTCTGCGCGGTGTGCTCGAACTGGGCCGGGTCGTGGGTGGCGACCTCGATCAGGGTCGCGCGGGCGTCGGCGTCGTCCTCGAACTCCAACAGCACCGCCGCCTGGTCCAGGGTCAGCTCGTGCTCGTGCAGAACGGACGTGACGGTCGCGGACTCCGCGACCGCGAGCCCCTTCTTCACCGCGTCGGTCTTGGTGCCGGTGCGCTTGGCGATCGCTGCGGCGGACACGCCCTCGAACGCGAGCTGCGCCCACGCGGCGGTACGGTCCGCGACGCTCAGCTCGGCGCGCTGGTCGTTCTCGATGATCTGCTGAACGATCCGGTACTTCCGGGCCGCCAGCAATCAGTCAGGTCGACGAGCCGGTCGTCAGGCCGGCCCCCTACGCGCACCAGTCGCGCGAGCGACCGTTGACGCTGCGCGCGGTGTCGCCGGTGCCGAGGTCGACGAGCACGGTCGAGGTCGCGCTGAAGCCCGGCTCGCCCGGGTAGTCGTCCGGCCGACCCTCGACCGAGACGGTCTCGACGGCGAGGTACTGCCCGTTCGGCGAGAGGCAGACGCCGCGGATGCGCCCCGTCGGCGAGGTGCGGAACACCTCCGAGGTGCCGGACGCGTCGACGCGGACGACGGAGTACTGGGTCGCCCCCGTCTCCGGCGCGTACTCGGCCTCGAGCTCGACGTAGCTCCCGGAGTCGAGGAGCAGGATCTGCACGGGCGACGCGGTCGCGCTCACGTCGGCCGGGGGGAGGGCGAGCGTCTCGACCGAGCCGTCGGCCAGGTCGATC
>NZ_PSVU01000123.1:0-808 GCF_002932515.1 Rathayibacter sp. AY1D5 | reverse complement strand
TACAGGTGCGGCTGCCCCGTCGAGGCGCTCGTCCCGCCGTCCACGGCCAGGATCGCGCCGGTGATGTACGCCGCGTCCGCGCTGGCGAGGAACAGCACCGGCGGGGCGATGTCGTCCGGCTGCGCGGGGCGCCCGAGGGCGATGCGGTCGATGAAGGGCGCGAGCTCCTCGGGGGTCGAGGCCATCGACTCGGTCAGCGGCGTCTGCGTGAAGGCGGGAGCGACGGCGTTGACCCGCACCCCGTGCGCGCCGAAGTCGAGGGCCAGCGACTGCACGAACGTCGTGATCGCGCCCTTGGTCGCGTTGTAGGCGGCCTGGCCCCAGTCGCCGCGGATGCCCGACACGGAGGAGACGACGACGATGTTGCCGCGGCTCGCCTTGAGGTGCGGGAGCGCCGCCTTCACCGCGTAGAAGAGGGCGTCGACGTTCGTCGCGAAGAGCGAGCGCCAGGAGTCGTCCTCCACCTCCTCGATCGGGCCGCCGAGGTGGCCGGCCGCGTTGTTCACGAGGACGTCGATCCCGCCGAACCTCGCGACGGTGCCCTCGACGAGCGCGTCGACCTCGGCTCGGACCGAGACGTCGGTGGGCACGACCAGGACGCGCCCGGCCGGGAAGCCGGCGACGGTCTCCTCGAGCGTGGCGGGGGTGCGCCCGGCGACCGCGACGCTCGCGCCCTGCTCGAGGAAGGCGCGTGCGATGGAGCGGCCGATGCCGGAGCCGGCTCCGGTGACCAGGACGGTGCGTCCGGCGAAGGGGTAGGTGTTCGAGGCGATCATGGCGGTGCCTTCCGGGTGCAGAGGGGCGGCTC
>NZ_PSVU01000122.1:0-818 GCF_002932515.1 Rathayibacter sp. AY1D5 | reverse complement strand
GCCGCTGGCGTAGACGTCGCCCGAGGCCCGCGCGCCTGCTCCGCCGAAGCCGTGAGGGTCGGCGCCCAGGCCGTCCCAGAACATGTGCCCGGTCCCGCCGCTCGCCTCCGAGCCGAACGTCGGGACGGCATCGAGGAAGCCGCCGAGGTAGGCGGTGTCGCCACCGCTGCCGCCGGTCCCCGGGGTGTCGATCGTCGCGCCGCCGCCGCCGCCCCCGGGGAAGCCGCCGGTGCCGTGGCCCGCTTCGCCCGGCCGGCCGGCGGCACCGCCGTCGGAGCCGTCGTACAGGATGGTCGCGTTCGATCCGCTTCCTCCGCCCGCGGCGACGGCGATGACATCGCCGCCGACGGGGTCGCAGTTCTCGTCGGGTTCGCTGAAGGACACCCACTTGGCGTCCCCACCCCCCTCGAAGCCCCCGCTCCGGAGGCTTCCCCAGTAGATCGTCTGACCGGGCGTCACCTTCACGTCGTAGAGCGTGAAAGCCGCGCCGGCGCCGCCGGTGCCCCCGGTGTTCCCCACGCTGTCGAAGTCCTGACCGTCGGCTCCTCGGTTGCCCCGGGCGGTGACGTCGGCGGTGTGGACGTTCGCAGGCACAGTGAACCTGCCGTCCGTCGTGCACGCGTCGTAGAACCGATTGGCGGAGGCGGGGGGTGCGCCGACCAGCGTGAGCGCCGCGGCGGCGAGGACCACCGCGAGACCGCCGGCGAGGGGGCGCCGGAGGCGGGACCGGGCACATGTTCTGGGACGGCCTGGGCGCCGACCCTCACGGCTTCGGCGGAGCAGGCGCGCGGGCCTCGGGCGACGTCTACGCCAGCGGC
>NZ_PSVU01000121.1:0-835 GCF_002932515.1 Rathayibacter sp. AY1D5 | reverse complement strand
GGCACCAAGCTCAAGGCCGCCGCGAAGTAGTCGCGCCCTCCGACACGGCCCCGGCACTGCGCCGGGGCCGTCGTCGTCCGCGGACGCGGCCGCCGATCGTCCGCAGACGCGGCCGCCGATCGTCCGCGGACGCGGCTGCCGATCAGCCGCGGAACGTAGGCTGGACCGGTGAATCGAACCGTCCGGATCGTCGGCCCTGCGCTCGTGCTCGTCGCCGCAGCGCTCGTCGCCCTCCTCGCGGCCCTGGCCTTCGGCGGGGGAGCCGAAGCTCCGCTGCTGAACGATCCCGGCCCCGTGGTCCGCTACGGCCTCCCGATCGCCAAGCTGGCCGTCAATCTCGGCGCCGCGGGCATGATCGGCTCGCTCGTGCTGACGCTGTTCGCGCTGAGCCCCCGCGCCGCCGCCGCCCGCGACGCCCGATCCTCGTCCCGGTCTTCGACCGCTCACGCCTCTTCGCGCGCCGGCCAGTCCTCCTCGCGCGCCGGCCAATCCTCCTCCCGCGCCGGATCGACGCGCACCGCGGTCGCCCCCGCGCGCCCCGCGCCCGCCGAGGCCGCGCCCGAGCCGCGCACCGAGTTCTCGATCGCCCTCGACGTCGCCGCCGCCAGCGCCGCCTTCTTCGCGGCGGCCAGCGCGGTGACCGGGTTCCTCACCTTCCTCAACGTCACGCAGACGCCTCTGAGCCTCGACCGCGACTTCGGCACCAAGCTCAGCTACTTCATCGGCAGCATCGAGGTCGGCCAGGCCTGGCTCATCACGACGCTGCTCGCGGCCGTCGTCACCGTCCTCTGCTTCGCCGTCCGCAACCAGACCGCGCTCGTCTTCGTCACGGGCC
>NZ_PSVU01000120.1:0-852 GCF_002932515.1 Rathayibacter sp. AY1D5 | reverse complement strand
AAGGGTGGTGGACATGAGGGGCTCCTGGAGGTCGTAGGTGAGTGACCGAACAGTCACAACGGCGGATATGAAAAGGGATGGTGGCGAAGAGGAGAAGGAGGAGGGGAGGAAGAAGAGGAGGAGAGGCGAGCGCCGCGGACTCAGTCGCGGTGCCGGATGCCGTCGGAGACGATGCGGGCCCACTCGGAGTCGACGCCGCCGAGGTCGGTCTGCACGATCAGGTGGCAGAGCTGCCCGTAGGCGATGAAGCGCTGCACGGCCGGGCCGTCGGCTCCGGAGACGACGGTGACCGTCCGGACGACCGCGGAGATCCCGCGGCGCACAGCCTCGCGGATCTCGGGGACGTCGCACGCGCTCTGCGCCTGCGACTGCAGCATGATCAGGTCGCGGTCGGCGATCAGGTCGATGTAGGCGACGGTCATCGCCTCGAGCCGGTCGGCCGGGTCCGAGGAGGGCGAGGCCTCCCCCGCCGCCGCGAGCGTGGTCGCCACCTGCTCGTAGCAGCGATCGACCGCGGCGACGAAGACGCCGAGCTTGCCCGGGAACAGGCGGAAGACGTAGGCGGGCGAGACGCCGGCCTCGGCGGCGACCTCGGTGATCGGAGTCGCGGCGTAGCCGGTGCGCGCGAAGACGTGGAGCGCCGCCGCGGTGATCCGCTCGCGCTGCGCCTCGGCGGTGGAGCGGGAGGAGGGGGTGGGCATGTGACTGATCGAACACTTACTTCGCTCGCATGTCAAGAGCGGCTGCCGGACGGATCGAGACTGCGGCCCCGATCAGGGGCACCTCCACGATCCGGTCCGGCACCCGGCAACGGCAGGCCTACCGATCGTGGAGCCCGCCGCACACCCCCTA
>NZ_PSVU01000119.1:0-919 GCF_002932515.1 Rathayibacter sp. AY1D5 | reverse complement strand
GCCGTGCAGGAGGAGCGCTGCGGGATGCTCCTCCCCCGGCCCGTCGCGCGGGGGCGCTCCGGGCCGGGTGGGGAGGGGATCAGCTCGCGAAGGTCCAGGTGAGCGGGAGCGAGGCGGACAGGCCCTGGTAGGCGTTGGTGGCCGACGAGTCGAGGGTCACGGCGATGGAGAAGGGGGTGGAGGTGCCGGGGGTGACCGGGGCGGTGTTGAGGGTCTTGACGGCGGAGCCGGCGAGGGTCGCGGCGGTGCCCGTGAAGACGGTGGTCCCGCCGGAGGTGATCACGACGTTGAGCTTGCCGCAGAAGTCGGTGGCGGAGCCGGAGGCGCCGGCCGCGACGTTGTTGCTCTGCGAGCAGGTGGCGCCGGGGGTCAGCGTGAAGGTGTTGGCGGCGACGGTGCCGGTGTTCTTCAGCGTGATCGCGGTGGTGACGGTCTGGCCGGGGACCATCGTGGTCGATCCGCCGAACTTGTTGATGGTCGCGCAGGTCGCGGTGTTGGTGCTGATCGAGCCGCCGTCGGTGCTGAGGCAGGTGATGGGGCTAGCACCGGTCGACTTCTCCTCCATGACGAGCGAGCCGGAGGCGGCGGTGTTGCCGGTGTTGGAGATGCTCGCGACGAAGCCGGACAGGGTGCCGGACATCGAGACGGAGAGGAGAGCGGCGGCGGCGATGCTCGTCGCGATGGCGAGGGGAGCGAAGCGGACGCGCTTGGACTTGGCGGTGTGGGTCGACATGGCAGGACTCCTGATCGGGTGGGGCGGGCTGATGCTGAAGGGGGAGGGTCCGGCTGGTGGTCCGCCGAACTCGATTGACCGCTAAGTTACTTGATGACAAAGATACATTGCAATCGTTCTTTCACCCCCTGTCCGGGTGACAGGCCGGGACCCCCGAGGGCGACCCGTACGATGACCCCAGCCCTA